>JAYEOD010000052.1:0-5498 GCA_034722575.1 Bacteroidota bacterium
TCCTTATCAACGTCTAAAACAACTACTTCCATCTCCTCACCTATTTGAGTAAATTCAGCAGGATGTTTAATTTTCTTAGACCAAGAAAGGTCAGAGATATGAATCAGACCATCAACACCTTCTTCTAACTCAACAAAGATACCGAAGTTAGTAAAGTTACGTACAGTAGCTTTATGTTTAGAACTTTTAGGATATTTAGTTTCAATATCAGCCCATGGATCAGGAATAAGTTGCTTCATGCCAAGAGACATTTTACGTTCTTCACGATCTAAAGTAAGAACAACAGCCTCTACCTCATCACCAACCTTAAGGAAGTCGTGAGCAGTACGTAGATGTTGCGACCAAGACATTTCAGATACGTGGATAAGACCTTCGATACCAGGTTGTATTTCAACAAATGCGCCATAATCAGCAATAACAACTACTTTACCTTTAACCTTATCTTCTATTTTAAGCTCTTCGCTTAATGATTCCCAAGGATGAGGAGTAAGTTGTTTTAATCCAAGAGCGATACGTTTTTTATTCTCATCAAAATCAAGGATAACAACCTTAATTTTTTGATCAAGTTCAACGATTTCGTTTGGATGATTGATACGACCCCAAGAGAGGTCTGTAATATGTACAAGACCATCAACACCACCAAGGTCAACAAACACACCATAAGAGGTAATATTTTTAACAGTACCTTCAAGCACTTGACCTTTTTCAAGTTTAGCGATAATCTCAGCTCTTTGACTCTCTAATTCATCTTCGATAAGTGCTTTATGAGAAACAACTACGTTTTTGTATTCTTGGTTGATTTTAACAACCTTCAACTCCATAGTTTTATTAACATAAATATCAAAATCGCGAATAGGTTTCACGTCAATTTGAGAACCCGGAAGGAATGCTTCGATACCTAAAACATCAACAATCAAACCACCTTTTGTTCTACTCTTAACACGTCCCTGAAGCACTTCTTCTTTTTCGAAAGCAACGTTAATTTTTTCCCACGATCTCAAAATACGAGCTTTTCTGTGAGAAAGAACTAGTTGTCCTGTAGCATCTTCTTGATTTTCAACATATACTTCAACAATATCTCCTGCTTTAATATCAGGATTGTAGCGAAGTTCGCTCAAAGAAATGACACCGTCAGATTTGAAGCCAATATTCACAACAACTTCTCTGTTGTTTTTAGAAACAACAGTACCGTCAATAACCTCGTGTTCTGATATTTGGTTAAGCGTTCCTTCATACTGAGCTTCTAATTTAAGACGATCTTCTGATTTCTCGCTTTGCTTTAAAATCTTTGAATCACCTTCTAATGCGTCCCAATCAAAATTTTCAATTGGCTGTGCACTTTTCTTTTCCGCTAATTCCTCAACGTTTTTTTCTTTTTGTTCTTCAGACATTACTCTGTAATACTGTGGTAAAAGATTCGATGATATCCCTTTTCACCTGATTATACAAATAATTACGACTAATAACCTGATCATCGACAGTTTACAGTCTTTTTAAATTTAAGACTGCAAAATTAATATAATAAACATTAACAACAAAAAAAACCGCTCTGAAACAGAGCGGTTTATCTATTTTTTTTTAAAATTACTTTCGTTTAGCCTGTTGTTGTTTTGCCATAGTCTCTAAACGCGCTTGCCATTTAGATTTTTTCACCGGTTTTTTCTTATTTGCCAATAATTTTTTACGAATCTTATCTTCATCGATAAACCTTCTAATAAAGTACATCTGAGCAAATGTTATTAAGTTAGCCAAAAGGTAATAATAACTCAATGCGGCGGCATAATTATTAAGAAAGCCTAACAACATAACGGGCATGAAATACATCATAGTTTTCATTCCTGGCATTTGATTATTACCAGTTCCCATCATTTCGCTATTCATTTTTGTATAAAAAATTGTTGAAACAGTCATCAGCAATGTAAACAAACTAACGTGATCGCCATAAAAAGGAATTGTAAACGGCAGCTGAGCAATAGAGTCGTATGAGGACAAGTCGGTAGCCCATAGAAACGATTCTTGACGCAACTCGAAAGAAGCCGGGAAGAAACGGAACATTGCAATTAAGATAGGAAATTGCAATAGCATTGGCACACATCCGGCAGCAGGATTAACTCCAACTTTTTTATACAATGCCATTGTAGCTTGCTGCTTTTTCATTGCATCCTCTTTCTTAGGGAATGTCTTACCAATCTCTTCTATTTCAGGTTTAAGAACTCTCATTTTTGCCGAAGAGCTATACGTTTTGTATGCTATTGGAAATAAGAAAAGTTTTAACAAAACAGTAAGAATCAAAATAATAATACCATAATTAAGATTAGAATTCTCTAAAATATTAAAAACCGGAATAACGGCAAAACGGTTAATCCATCCTAATATTCCCCATCCTAAAGGGATCATTAACTCTAAATCCTCATCAAACGATTTTAATAATTTGTATTTATTAGGTCCGAAATAAAAATTCAGAGGAACATTAAATCCATCCACCGCTTCATAAGCAACAGTAAGGGATGAGTTCATTGTTTTAAGATAATCACCTTCAAGATTTTCAGGATCACCCTCAGTAAGAACCTCTAATTCGGCATTTACAAATCCATTTTCAGATAATAATACTGAAGAAAAAAAGCGTTGTTTAAAAGAGACCCATTTCAGTTTTGTTGAAAAGTTTTCTTGTTCATCACTAGTTTCAGATAAATTATCTACTTCATCATTAAGATATTTATAATATATAGTAGCACCTCCGGCATTTTTCAATTGAATATCTTGCCTTCTAAGCTTAGCATTCCAATCAAAATTCAGATAGCTAGTACTTGACGTAATAATATCATTCATTCCTACAAACTTGATATTATAATCGAGCATGTATGAATCACCTTTTATAGAATAGATATAATCTATGTATTTATTATTATTTACAGTGCCATCTGCGTTAGAGGTGTATAATCTCATCGTTAAATCGACAGACTCATCACCGGAAACAGTAATATTTCTTTCAGCATCAAAAACAGGCTGGAAATAAAGTTCACCTGTATTAATAGCTCTGTTATTAGCAAAGAAAGAGATATCAAATTTTGAAGAATCGGGAGTAAAAAGCACTAATGGCAACGAATCGTATGTTTGAAAATCTTTCAGTTCTACTTTGGCAACGCGTCCTCCTTTAGAATTCAAAGTAATTTTCAATAAATCAGTTTCAACGCAAAATGATTTGTCTTCTCCCTGACCGGCACCTGCAAAGGCGCCTAATTTATCTTGTAACGCAGAAAAATTTTGAGATACATTATTTACATCAGAGACATTTTGTTGCGGAGTTTTCTCATCAAGTATTTTTTTTCTCTCTGCTGCAATTAACGCTGCAGATGCTTGCTCTTTTTGTTTTGCCACTGATTCTAGCGAGTCCTTTTCTCTACGAAGTTGAATCTCTTCTTCAGAAGGAGCCTGCCATATACTAAAACCTATAAGGATAGCAAAAATTAGTAGTAATCCAGTTATTGTATTCTTATCCATTAATATTATTTTTAAAACTTAACATGTAATAACGTTAAATTATTTTTCCAATTTTATCTATTCTTTTGCATTGCTGCTTTCACAAATCCGGTAAACAAAGGATGAGGATTCACAACCGTACTACTGTATTCAGGATGAAACTGAACACCAACAAACCATGGATGATCAAGAAGTTCTACCGCCTCAACAAGACTATCCTTTTTATACATACCGGTAGCAACCATTCCATGTTTCTCAAACTCACTAAGGTACTTATTATTAAACTCGTATCTATGACGATGTCTCTCTTTTATCTCCGTTCGTTGATACGCATCAAATAATTTTGAACCTTTTTTTACATTACATACATATGCTCCTAAACGCATAGTTCCACCTTTTCCTGTCACCTCTTTTTGATTTTCCATAATATCAATAACAGGGAAGTTAGTTTTAGAATCCATCTCTGAAGAATTAGCCTTTGCATAGCCCAAAACATTTCTAGCATATTCGATTACAGCGCACTGCATCCCAAGACATATTCCTAAGAAGGGAACTTTATTTTCACGAGCAAATTGAATAGCGTTAATTTTTCCTTCAATACCACGACTTCCAAAGCCGGGAGCAACCAAAATCCCATCAAGACCTTTAAGTTCTTCCAGCCCTTCTTCGTGTTCCATATCTTCAGCTTTAAGAAGGCTTAAACGAACCTTACATTGATTTTCGGCACCAACATGAACAAAAGCTTCCATAATCGACTTATAAGCATCTTTTAACTCAACATACTTACCCACTAATCCAATATCAACTTTTCTTTTTGGGTTTTTCAGTTTATAAAGAAAATTCTTCCAGCGATCTAAGTTAGGTTCTTCGTCAGAAGCGAGCATATTAAGTTTTTTCAAAACAACCTTATCAAGACCCTCTTTCTGCATTAATAATGGAACTTCATATATTGTACTAGCATCAATAGACTCTATAACACAATTTCTTTCGATATTACAAAAACGGGCTATTTTATCTTTTACAGAGTCGTGTAATTTTCTTTCAGTTCGACAAACAATAACGTCAGGCTGTACACCTGACTGCTGCAATTCCTTAACAGAATGCTGCGTAGGCTTTGTTTTTAATTCGCCTGCTGCGGCAAGAAAAGGGACTAATGTTAAATGAATCACAATACAGTCCTGTCCCATTTCCCATTTTAACTGACGAACAGCTTCTACATAAGGTAAAGACTCAATATCACCAACAGTACCACCAATTTCTGTAATAATAAAATCATAATTGTTTTTATTATTCAGCACCTTTACACGTCGTTTTATTTCATCAGTAATATGTGGTATTACTTGCACTGTCTCTCCAAGATAATCACCTCTTCTCTCTTTATTAATCACCGAACGGTATATAGCTCCTGTTGTAACATTATTTCCTTGACTAGTAGGGCCACCAATAAATCTTTCATAATGACCTAAGTCCAAATCTGTTTCTGCACCATCTTCAGTAACATAACACTCTCCGTGTTCGTAGGGGTTTAACGTACCCGGATCTACATTAATATAAGGATCTAATTTCTGAATAGTAATTTTATAGCCCCTAGCTTGCAATAGTTTTCCTATTGAAGCAGAAATTATTCCTTTTCCCAATGAAGAAGTCACACCGCCTGTAACAAAAATATACTTTGCCATTATATCTCACTTTATATTTGACACTATGCGATTTATTAAAAACCGACATTAATAAATGTGCAAATGTAATGCTTTAATAAGAAAGATCATAAAATATTTAAGAGGGGAATACGAATAAAATCCTAAAACACTATCATATATCAGGAAACATGTTTATTAATAGTACTATAAAGAATTTTTCGATTAAAAGGTTTTCCTATAAAATCATTCATTCCCACCTCCTTAGTTTCTCTACGAAAATGGTCTTCCACACATGCAGTAACAGCAATAATAGGTATAATTTTATCAGTTTCCCTGATTTTTTTTGTTGCACCTATGCCATCTAAAACAGGCATATTT
>JAYEOD010000053.1:0-5467 GCA_034722575.1 Bacteroidota bacterium
ATCATCACCAAAAGTTAAAAAAACTTTATTCTACTTTGTTTTATCTAATAATATAAATATTTTAGTAAAAATTTCAAATGTCACAATATGAAAAAGATCACTTTATTAATAACAGCAATCATAATCAGTCTGTTTTCATTTTCTCAGGAAAACAGTTACATAAATCATAACCTACATGTAATAATAAATCCTGAAACATCAGAAATTAATGTCACGGATTCTATTACCATTAATGGCGATTATAACAAAGAGTTTATGCTTAATGCTAATCTTATTCCTACCGGAAATTCTAAAAACATCTCATTAAAAAAAATATCCGATAACACAAAATCACTTGATGTAGGTATGGATAGAGATGCACCTACCGAAGAAGATAATCTTAAAACAACTACATGGAGAATAAAAGGCTCTGCCAAAAACTTTGTGATATCATACAAAGGGAAAATAAAAACAGAGACAAAACAGAGTAAAGAGAACTATCAAAGGGGATTTGCTCAAACATCGGGGATTATTTGCTATAAGGGGACTTATTTAGCGGGATCAACTGTTTGGATTCCTATGTTTAAAGATAAATTAATAACCTTTTCGCTAACAACAGAACTACCAAAAGATTGGAGAAATGTATCGCAAGGCACACGTACAAAAGATATCACACTATCGGACAAACATATCGACACATGGATTTGCGATAAACCACAAGAAGAAATTTTTCTTATTGCAGCTAAATTCGCCGAATATTCGCATGATATGAATGGCGGAATAAAAGTTATGGCATTTCTTCGCACTCCTGATGAAGGATTGGCAAATAAATATTTAGAGACGACCGAACAATATATGGAGATGCACCAAAGCACATTAGGGAAATATCCCTATTCGAAATTTGCTTTGGTAGAAAATTTCTGGGAAACAGGCTACGGAATGCCTTCTTTCACCCTTTTAGGTGAAAAAATCATCCGTTTTCCATTTATCTTACACTCATCGTATCCACACGAATTATTACATAATTGGTGGGGAAATAGCGTGTATGTAGATTTTAAAAACGGAAACTGGTGCGAAGGCACAACGGTTTTTATGGCCGACCATCTGATAAAAGAACAACGAGGACAAGGAGAAGAGTATCGCCGTTCCACTTTGCAAAAATTCAGTAATCTGGTAAATAAAGATAACGACTTTCCATTAAATAAATTTATCTCCAGACATGATGGGCCAAGCGAGGCCATTGGTTATGGAAAAGCAATGTTTATGTGGCAAATGTTACGCAGAAAGCTAGGCGACGAGATGTTTATTAAAGGGATGCGACTGTTTTACGAAAACAACAAATTCAGAGCAGCATCGTATAGCGATATTAACGATGCCATGGAAGAGGTTTCCGGACTAGACCTGAAGCCGTTTTTCGATCAGTGGACAAATCGCATCGGGGCACCGGAATTAATTATTACCGACATAAAAAAAGATATGTTTGCCGGCAAGTATCGCATCCATATTAAAATAAAACAAAACCAAGATGAAGATATTTTTAATATCGATATACCAATAAATATAGCTACCGAAAAAGGCGTTGAGTCTTTTGTTTTTAACATGAATAAAAGAGAACAAGAGTATCAAATATCACTAAAAAACAAGCCTCTAAAGTTAGTTGTAGATGCGCAATACGATATATTCAGAATCCTAAATCCTAACGAAGCGCCTCCTACCCTATCCAAAATATGGGGGAGCGATAATAATATAATTATCCTGCCAAGCAAAACAGACAAAAAACATACAGAGATATACAAAACATTTGCAGAGGAATGGAAAGCAGTTGATAACGACAACTTTATTATTAAATACGATAAAGATATTAATGAGCTGCCAACCGATAAAACAGCTTGGATTTTAGGTTTCGGTAATAAATTTGCACCAAAAATTGGTAAACAATTAAGCGCATACAATGTTAAATTCAACGCAGATTCTATTCATCTTACAAACAAAAAAATTGTAAAAGAAGGTAATGATTTTGTATTTACGATGTTAAACCCGACAGACATCAACAAGCAAAATATTTTTATCTGTATCGATAATAAAAAGGCTATTGCAGGATTAATAAGGAAACTACCTCACTACGGGAAATACAGCTATTTAGCATTTACCAATAACGAGCCAACTAATATTGCTAAAGGTCAATGGCCGGTATTAAATTCTCCATTAGTAAAAGTTTTCGATAAAGAGGCGCAACAACTTTCTGTTAAAGAGCCACGCGAGCCATTAGCGACTCTAAAACCTATTTTTTCAGAGCACAGAATGATGGGGATTATTAAATACTTGGCTTCGGAAGAGATGAAAGGGAGAGGTTTAGGCACTCCGGAATTAGATCAGGCAGCTGAATATATTGCACAAAAATTCAAAGCTGCCGGCTTACAACCTATCAACGGAACATATTTTCAAAAGTTTACTCATAATTTTAAAGAGAAAGGCGTTTTAAATCTTACTAACGTTATTGGAATTATACCCGGAACAGATCCCGATTTTAAAGATAATCCTGTGGTTGTTTCGGCTCATTACGATCATTTAGGTTTCGGTTGGCCCGATGTTCGTAAAGGCAACAAAGGGAAAATCCACTATGGAGCAGATGATAACGCCAGCGGAATAGCAACAATTATTGAACTAGCCAACACAATGGCAAAAACAGTAAAACCTACCAGGACAATTGTTTTTATAGCCACAACCGGAGAAGAGGCAGGATTAATTGGTTCGCGATATTTTGTAAAACATAGCAAAGATTACTTTTCGGGAGACTTTTTTGCCAACGTAAATATAGATACCGATGGTAGTCTTTTCGACAAAAAATTAATGGTACTAAATGCTAATACAGCCAAAGAGTGGAAATTTATTTTTATGGGTACTGATTACACTACAGGAGTAAAAACTCAGGTTATAGAAAAAGAATTAGATGCCAGCGACCAATTTGCTTTTATTGAAAAAGGTATTCCGGCAATACAACTGTTTACCGGAGCCACCGAAAACTATCACCGTCCCACAGACACTTTCGATAAAATCGACAGCAAAGGCTTAGTAAAAGTAGCCACTGTTGCAAAAGAGGTTTTAACATATTTGGCAGACAGAAAAGATGCTATGCCTTACACCGGAAAAAATCATTCTGCATCTGCAACAAAGACTAAAAAAAATAAAAAAAGTCGCAGAGTAAGCACAGGATCTGTACCCGATTTTGCTTTTAGAGGAGCTGGTATTAGAGTAGGATCTGTAATAAAAGGTTCTACCGGAGAAGAGGCAGGACTGCAAGCCGGAGACATTATTACAGAAATAAACGGAGATAAAATTGAGGATTTAAAACAGTATTCCGATTACTTAAAAAAGTTTAAACCTCAAGATATTATTACTTTAACAATTGTTAGAAACGAAAAAAAGCAAAACATAGAGCTGGAATTAGACGAGAGATAGAGTAGTTTTAAAAATAAAAAACTAAAAGTGAAGGGACTATTTTTACGTCTCTTCGCTTTTTTTTGTAGGCAGATACTCTTCGTTGTAGCTGCCCATCGAGTTAAAGAGATTTATTTTTGCCAGTTTGTGCATCTGCGAAAGCTGCTCTACAATTTTTCGGAATTCATCTCTTTTATTAGTTTTTTCATTCGGGCACTCCCCTTCCATATCTTCAATTCCTATTGCTTTGGCATAATCTTTTATCTCTTTCGAGGATACTTTTATCAGAGGACGAATAATATCGAAATCGCCTTTTTGCATTGAGAATTTTGCCGGGATAGAGCTTATTTTACCATGATAAGTCATATTCATCAAAAGAGTTTCAAGAGCATCGTCCATATGATGACCGAAAGCAAGTTTATCGATATTCATCTCTCCGGCAACCTGAAACAGAGCTTTTCTTCTGGTCCACGAACACAAAAAACAGATGGGTTTAGTTTTACCGACTACCTCCTCAAAAGCTACCTCTTTTAATATAAAAGGTATTTTTATTGAATCGCAGAAACTCTTCATTTTATCAGTTTCAACATGATTATTAACATTAGTAACTTTAATATTAATAGCAATAATATCGAAATTAAAAGGAAGGTGCTTTCGTTTTTCACTTAAAATTTCGAGTAATACCATTGAATCGCGACCGCCGGAGACAGCTACCAACACCTTATCATTAGGAGCTATTAAAGAATATTCGTAAAGTGCAGCGCCGGTTTTTTTTCTGAATTTATGAATCAGCGCAGTATCATTCTGTTTTTCCTTCATGCGGCAAAAGTAGTATTTCTCAGGAACGCAGATCTATTAATTCGTTTAATTTTTTCATTCCACTGCGACTCACATTCAATCTGGAATCGGCAGTAGTTATCAAAATCCACGAGTCCTTACTATAAGGTTCTATAGTCTTTACAAAATCGAGATTTACTATTGAAGAGCGATGTATCCTAACAAAATTTTGTGGTGGAAGTTGATTTTCAAACGACTTCATAGTTTTTTGCTTTAGATACTTTTTTCCTTTGCTATGAACAGCAACATAATCATCCATTGCCTCAAGATATTCTATTTCATCAAGAGGAATAATAATAATTTTTCCATGCTTTTTAACAACAACTCGTGAGAGCTGTTTCTTCTCTTCATCAATATTTTTCTGAAAATCTTTTATCTCCTCTTTATACGAACCGTTTTCTAATTTATTTACCGCTCTATTTAAAGCATCCGAAAACCGTTTGCGTGTAAAAGGTTTCAGCAAATAATCTACGGCATTCACTTCAAAAGCCTTTACAGCATATTCGTCGTAAGCAGTAGAAAAAATCACTACGGGAGGATTATCGAGTAGCTCAAGCATTTCGAAGCCATTAATTTTAGGCATCTTAATATCCAAGAAAATAATATCGGGATTATACTGTTGAATTGCCTTAACTCCTTTAAAGCCATCCTCGCAAGAGGCTACGACTTCAAATCGTTTATCATCGGCAAAAAACGACTGCAACAACTCTCTTGCAGGTTTCTCGTCATCAATAATAATAACTTTTATTCTACTCATGGCTCAGCTCCTTTACATCAGGTTTTTTAATCTGCGGTATAGTAATTTGCATTTCAAAAATATTGTTACTATCAATAATCTTCACCAAATCGACCCTGCCATACATCAACTTCAGCCTCTCCTCTACATTCTTAATTCCGTTTCCTGTTCCATTATTCACCTGTGCATCAGTTTCATAACTATTACGTAAAACAAAAATAAGCTCGTACTTATTAAGCGATGCAGAGTATTCTAAAAACATATTTTCTACACTTTCGTGAAGCCCGTATTTTACAGCATTCTCGAATAATGGCTGCAATATCAATGGAGGCATAAAACAGGAGTAACAGTCTTGGGGAACATCACCCTTTATCGACATTCTATCACCATATCTAATTTTTTCTATACCAAGATATCTCTCTATATTCTTTAACTCATCGCCAAAAGTAACAATTTTCTTTTTAGAGAAACTCATAT
>JAYEOD010000054.1:0-5411 GCA_034722575.1 Bacteroidota bacterium
TTTCGCTACGCTCCACTCCACAAAGAGAGATTTAAAAACAGTAAACTGTATTTAGGATTAAAAATAAAGTGTAAATTTGAAACAGGATTAAGAATTAAAAAGTGTAAACTAAATTCAGGACGAGACAATAATTACTTGGGATATTTACGCACGGATTACAAATCCGCACTAGCGGGTTACTTGGGATATTTACGCACGGATTACAAATCCGCGCTAGCGGGTTATTTACGCACGGATTACAAATCCGCACTAGCGGGTAGCGGGATTGAAATTTTAAGTGCGGTAAAACCGGGAAAGATGAAGGGTTTATCGGGTGTTTTGATGTTCAATTGGTGTTAGGTAAAATATGGATCGTAAATAAAATCATCTTCATATATTTAGAATATTCAGCCATTATATCTACCACAACACAGCCATTGCAGAAATATGAAGATAATACTTAATAAATTTTCAATTAGCAAATACTCTTACCACAGGATATAATACCAATTAAAAAGAATCAATCCCCAACAGGAACAACTCAATATTTCACAAACTTTTTCACATCACGAAAATCATCTCCCGAGACAGAGAGAAAATAGATACCGGCAGAGAGAGACGATACATCAATCGAAAATTTCGCATCTGTAACAGAAACAACAAACGACTCTATTTTTACACCTTTACTATTTACTATCTCAACAGAAACACCCAATGTTAAAACATCAGCAAAACAGACCGTTATTTCTTTCATTGCAGGATTTGGACAGATAGAGAAAGAGAAATTATCAGACACCCCCTCCTGCCCTAATTTCAGCAACTCTAGCGCTTTTACAAAATCAGGAACCCCATACCCAAGCAAAGAATCAGGTCGGTTATATTGCGAGGCACTCTCTCTTACAGCATCCATAATCTTAATATTATTAACACCGGGAAAAGCCTGCACCATACAAGCCATCATTCCCGCCACTAAAGGAGAAGAATAAGACGTACCATTACCATTACCAACCCCCCCGTATGAAGAGGCCGCCAATGTCTGGCTCCCCTGTACTGCAACATCCGGCTTAACCCTACCATCTGAAGTTGGTCCCTTTGAACTAAAATCAACATAATTACCCAACACATCAGTAGCACCAATAGAAAAAACACTATCACCATCAGCAGGAGCTCCAATATAATACCAGTCAGACTCCCCCGAATTACCAGCACTATTTACAACAATAATACCCTTAGAAGCAGCAATATCAGCCCCTATGGTAATAGGCGCAGTATCTCCATCCATATCCTTATATGTATGATTATGCTCACCATTATTAAACTGAGTATAACCTAACGAAGAGTTAATAACATCAACACCCAAACTATCAGCATATTCAGCCGCCTGCACCCAATAGTACTCCTCCAGTAAATATTCAGCATTAGCATCCTCTGTTCTACAAAGATAAAAACCGGCCTTTGGAGCAGTACCTATCAACTCTCCGGGCAGGATTCCTCCCATTAAAGACAAAACACTAAAACCATGATAATGAATATCATCAGCAAAAACATCCTCTCCGGGAGCAACAAAATTTTTTGTCCCCAAGATTTGATTATTTTCCCATAAACTATCAAACACCGGCATTTTATCACCATTTCTAAATCCCGCATCAAGAACCGCTATTATCACACCCTCTCCATTATATCCCATATTATGCACAGAATCTCCGTTAAAGAGCGCTATTTGACTATAAGAATTTCCATAATCATAAACGCCACCACTTTTAACAGAGCTATATACCGAGCTGCTACTCAACCTCTCCTCTATCTTAAAAAAAGGTTTCTCACTCTTTAGAGTTGGAATACTCACCTCTTTTACAGACAAGACATAATCCAGCTGCACTATATTTTCTTTACAATCACCAATAATATTAGAAACAATTATTGAATTAAGCCATTTCGATCGTCCCTCTATTTTATACCCAAGCTCTTCAATATTGCGAATATACCCTTCATTTACCGGCAAATCATTCTCTACCACCAAAATTTGCATCCGTTCTCGCCGCTGTAGAGCCCTTGCCGAAAGAAACTTTTCCGGATTTGTTACTTCATAACTACTAGTCTTTTTATCCTTAAAAGTTATAATATATCTTCTATTAGTATCCTGACCAAAGCCTATACCAACAATAAAAACAGACAATATTAATAATACATTTCGCATAGCTGATAGTTTATACAAATATCACAAAAAAACTTCATATTAAGAAAAGAAAAAAATCACAACAAAACACTACCTTTGCACAAGATTTTAAAAATGGGAAAATGAGAATAGATATATTAACTATATTTCCAGAGATGTTTGATGGTCCTTTCAGTCACTCTATTATAAAAAGAGCCAAGGAGAAAGAAAAAGCAGAGATACATCTTCACAATATAAGAGACTACTCTTTAAACAAGCATAAAAAAGTTGATAATTATGCTTATGCAAAGGGAGCCGGTATGGTTATGAGTATCGAGCCAATAGCACGCTGTATCGAACATTTGAAAGAGCAGAGAGAGTATGATGAGATAATATACACCGCTCCCGACGGAGAATTGTTAACACAATCAGAGTCGAATAAAATGTCCTCTTTCGAAAATATTATAATCCTGTGTGGACACTACAAAGGAATTGACGAAAGAATAAGAGAACACTATATAACTAAAGAAATCAGCATTGGCAACTATGTATTATCAGGCGGAGAATTAGCTGCCGCTGTTATTACAGACAGCATAATACGCTTATTACCCGGAGTACTAAATGATGAGACATCAGCCTTGTCAGATAGTTTTCAGGACAATTTAGTCTCACCGCCCTCATATACACGACCATACGACTATAAAGGGATGAAAGTGCCTGATATATTACTATCGGGAAACGAACGAAAAATTGATGAGTGGCGATTAGAAAAAGCAATAGAGCGCACAAAAAAGCGTCGTCCCGGAATATTACCTAATGAAGATAATTTTTATAAATAATTTATTAACATTAAGTGATTGAAAAGTTTTTAACACAAAACAAATATTCTTTATAAGAAAGCTGTTTTTTATTAAAATTAAAATGTATATTTGCAGCCATTTTAATAGAGAATCCAAAAATTTATAATATGGGCAAGAGTGAATTAATTCAGTTTGTAGAGAGTAATTTTGCAACATTAAGTGAGCACGCAAAATTTAGTGCTGGAGATACAATTACAGTACATTACAAAATTAAAGAAGGAAACAAAGAGAGAATCCAAAATTTTCGTGGAGTAGTATTGGAAATTTCAGGAGAAGGTGTTAATAAAACATTTACTATCCGCAAAATATCTAACGGAATTGGTGTAGAGCGTATTGTTCCTCTTCATTCTCCTTTAATTCACGAGATAGAGATTAATAAGCGTGGTGCTGTTCGTAGAGCACGTATTTTTTATCTTCGTGGAAGAACCGGTAAATCTGCTAGGATTAAAGAAAAAAGAGTATAATTACTATTTACTCTTCAAACAAAATAAAAAAGCCGAGCTTAATTAATTAAGCTCGGCTTTTTTATTACTCTATAATAATCTCATCAGCAAAGAGCCATGCATCGTGTCCGGCACCAAGATGCCATGTTGGAAGAACACCAATATTATTAGCCACTATTTTAACATAGCGCGATTTCATATTTTTTTCAATACCAAAATCATGCACAACAGCCCCCTCCTCTTTTAACAGAACCCTATTCTTTTCCACTCCTACTTTACGGAATTTTTTTCCATCATCAGAAATATAAAAAGAGACCATCTCAGGCATCATAATCCACGATTTCATATCCTGCAAAAAACCTATAGAAATCTTATTATAAACTTTCTCATCCCCAAGATCTATTACCACATCAACATCCTGTGCTTGATACCCTTGCCACAAACCGGTTTTAAAATCATCTCCTCCGCGCAAACCATCAATCAAAGCATTATCGCCACCGGCAGAATACTGATTAGCATACTCCCCCTCTATTTTTATACTGCGTCCCACAGGTATTAAGGCAAAATGAGCTTTTATCTCTTTACTAATTCTATTGCCCTGTTTTGCTACCGCTTTAACAATAGTAGTACTTGAAACCACTATTGGACGACTATAAACAACACCCTCCTCAATAGGATCACTTCCGTCTATTGTATATAAAATCTCCGCATCAACACTCATACACTCCAAAACAACCTCAGTAGATTTCTTAAATGTCATTGCCCCCTCTTTTATATATGGAACAGGAATTATAACAGAAGTATCTATTACTGACACCGGAGACTGTTTAAAACAATCTTTCTGAGGAGTATCCGTCATATTAAACACAAATGAGCCTCCATTCATAATATCAGAATGGTTAATAAAACTCTTATCATATTTTTTACCATTCAACAATACCGATTCAACAAATACATTTTCAGAATCATTATCATTAGCCTCTATTATAAAAGAATTTCCATTTTCTAGATTAATAGTAACCCTATCAAACATCGGACTACCCAAAGTATAATAATCCATTCCCGGAGTTACAGAATAAAAACCCATCGCACTAAGCACATACCACGACGACATCTGTCCGCAATCCTCATTACCACACAATCCATCAGGCCGATTGCTATATAATTCATTCATAATTCTCTTTACATACTTCTGAGTATTCCAAGGTTCATCAACATACGAATATAGATAAGCCATATGGTGACTAGGCTCGTTACCATGAGCATACTGCCCTATCAATCCCGTAATATCCGACTGTGTTCTACCGGTTGTGCTAGCATTTTCGGTAAATAATTTATCTAAAAACCGAGCAAACGACTTATCGCCTCCCATATAATCGACCATTGTAATTACATCGTGAGGGACAAAAAAATTATATTGCCATGCATTAGCTTCAGTATAATTAAAATTCACCTCCCTAGCATCAAACGGAGAAAACCATCCGGCACCCATTTTTGCTCTCATAAAACGCGTTGAAGGATCATATAAATTTTTCCAATACTGTCCTCTCTCTATAAATTTATGATATGTATCAGCATCACCCATTTTTTTTGCAAATTCAGCAATACACCAATCATCGTAGGCATACTCAAGAGTTTTACTTACCGATTCGCCCTCTTCGCTAGCAGGAATATATCCTAGCGACTTATAATATTTCAAACCATATCTATCTTCATTTGCACTATTCAACATCGCTTTTAAGGCCAGCTCAGAGTCATAATCTCGAATCCCTTTAACAAAAGCATCAACAATAACAGGAACAGAGTGATACCCTATCATGCAATCCGTTTCATTAGCAGCAAGCTCCCATACCGGCAGTCGTCCACCCTGCTCATATTGTCGCAAAAAAGTATTAATAAAATCATTTGTTCTTTTTTGTTGCAAAATAGTAAACAAAGGATGAGTAGCACGGAAAGTATCCCACAGACTAAAAA
>JAYEOD010000055.1:0-5397 GCA_034722575.1 Bacteroidota bacterium
TGAGAACTTGTTCGAAGATCACCCGGCCGAACTTATGCTTTGCAAAGAGAAGAATAATATTTTTATGTAAGCCTTGATTTTTCCGTCCCTTTTTATCAAGAAAAAGGGACAATGTTTTTGAAAAAAAACAAAGAAAAACTGAATTAATTACGAATTACGAATGGCGAATGAAAAATTGAATGAATAAACAAATCGACAAAGAAAACATTGTGTTAAATAGAAACCTTAATGCACTGGTATCAGGGCAAACAAGTTATAAACGGATGAAACGAGCCATACTAAAACTTTAATACACACGACAATGATTATAATGGTATTTGAAACTGAGATTGATTGATGATTGTTAATTGATTGAATAAGACAACCCATTTCAATGGATCAAAAAAATTAGTTTAATTAGATCAATTCGATGAAAAATAAATTATAAACGATAAATCATGTTAATCCTTCTAAAAAAATAGCCTCTTAGTCTCTTTCTTAGAAAGAAACTAAATTAATATTATAACTTTGTAATAGATTTAAAAACATCCATGAAGAGAGATTATTCAGGAAGGAAATTTGTTATAGGAGGGATTTTTATTATGCTGGGAATAATATTTATTGCCAGACTGTTTTATCTGCAAATTATTGAAGATAAATATGTTCTTTCTGCTCAAAGTAACGTGGTACGGAAAACAACACTCTATCCTTCGCGTGGTCATGTTTATGATAGGAATAATAATATTCTGGTTCATAACGAAGTGGCGTACGATGTTATTGTTGTGCCCAAAAGAGTGAAAGAGTTCGACACCTTGTCGTTGTCGCAAATATTAGGAATAGAAAAAGAATTTGTAGCAAAACGGCTTAAAAAAGCAAAACGATATTCTTATCGTAAGTCATCGGTTTTTTTACCGCAGATATCTAAAGAGACGTATGCGTATTTAGAGGAGAAGCTGTTTAAATTTCCGGGGTTTTCTGTGCAAACACGTTCTCTTAGAAAATATCCAAGACCAATTGCGGCAAATACATTAGGCTATGTAGGTGAGGTAAATTCTAGGAGAATAAAAAAAGATAATTATTACCGACAAGGCGATTATGTCGGTATTAGTGGGTTAGAGAGTAAATATGAAAAAAGCTTAAGAGGTAAAAAAGGCGAGAGACATGTTTTAGTAGATGTTTATAACCGTGAAATGGGTAGCTTTCAAGATGGGAGATTCGATACTGCTGCTATAAAAGGACAAAATATCTATTCTACTCTGGATGCCGACTTACAAGAGTATGGCGAGCTGTTGATGAAAAACAAAATAGGTAGTATTGTTGCCATAGAGCCTTCAACCGGCGAAATACTCTCTCTGATTACTAGTCCGGGATACGATCCTAATGAGTTAGTAGGACGTATTAGAGGGAAAAATTATTTAAAACTTAGTAAAGATCCTTTAAAACCTTTGTTTAATAGGGCTTTAATGGCACAATATCCTCCCGGATCTACTTTTAAGCTTGTTAATGCTTTAATTGCTTTGCAAGAAGGTGTTATTAGAAAAAATAGTATGTTTAGTTGTCAGGGTGTTGTTTCGCGTCCTATCAAATGTAGTCATAATCATAAATCGCCATTAAATTTGGAGGAGGCTATTGAGATGTCGTGTAATACATATTTCTGGAAATCGTTTGATAGAACAATTTCTAATCCTATTTATGAGAATAGTGAAGAGGGCTATAATGTATGGCGAGAGTATGTTCTTTCGCTGGGGCTCAATAACAAGTTTAATACTGATTTAGCTTATGAAAGATCGGGGTTTATTCCAAACTCTCAGTATTATGATAAATATTATAAAAAAGGTCATTGGAATGCGCTTACTGTTCGTTCGTTATCTATCGGACAAGGCGAAATTCTTGTCACTCCTTTGCAGCTAGCCAATTTTACAGTTATAATGGCAAATAGAGGGTTCTATTATCCACCGCATCTTGTTAAATCTATAGGGACAAATAATTCTAAAGTGAATTTGAGTTATGATAAAAAAAATACTCTTATCGATAAAGAGAATTATGATATTGTAGTAGAGGGTATGGAGCGTGTATTTACCGAAGAGCATGGTACTGCGCGATGGTATGCTTTGGATAGTATCTCTATGTGTGGAAAAACCGGTACGGTTCAAAACCCTCACGGTAAAGATCACTCTATATTTATTGTTTTTGCTCCAAAAGATAATCCTAAAATTGCACTCTCTGTAATTGTAGAGAATTCCGGTTTTGGAAGTACTTGGGCAGTGCCTATTTCGGTGTTGATGATTGAAAAATATCTTAAAGGAAAAATATCTAAAGAGTGGGTAGAGAAGAAAATGATTGAAGGGAATTTAATTGAGGATATAAAATAATGAGGATTCGTAGAAGCATATTTGAAAATATAGACTGGTGGATAATATTAATCTATTTTATTCTTGTTTTAATGGGTTGGATAAATATTTATGCGGCTGTTTATAACGAAGAGCATCAAAGTATTTTTGATATGACCCAACGTTATGGGAAACAACTTATGTGGATAGGATTTGCTACTATTGTTGCTTTCTTTATTATTCTTTTGGATGCTAAGTTTTATGAAGATTTCTCTTTTTTAATATATATCCTAACTCTTTCGTTGCTGGTCGGGGTTCTTATAGGAGGAAAAGAGATAGCCGGTTCAAAATCGTGGTTTCAAATAGGCGGTTTTGCTTTACAACCGGCTGAGTTTGCGAAGTTTGCTACCACCTTGGCTTTGGCAAAATATCTTAGTGGACCTAATATTAATTTAAAAAAAATTGGCTCTTTAATTAGGGCTGGAATAATAATTTTTACTCCTGCAATATTAGTGATATTGCAAAACGATACAGGTTCGGCACTAGTGTATTCTGTTTTAGTTTTAGTGCTGTATCGCGAAGGCATGTCGGGAACACTGTTGTTAATTCCTTTATCTATTGCACTAATATTTATTTTTACTATTGTATTTGGTAATTGGGTGGTGATGGGTGTGTTGGGTAGCGTTGCTCTTTTATTTGTGTTTTTGTTTCGCAAGCAAAAAAGAGCGGTTTTTAGCTTGTTAATAATATTGGCGCTGGCGGGTGGCGTGTCGTATAGCGTAGATTATGCTTTTCAAAATATTCTGGGTGCCCATCAACGAACAAGAATAAATGTCCTTTTTGGTAAAGAGATAGATTTGCATGGAGCTGGTTACAATGTTCATCAGTCTAAAATTGCTATAGGCTCCGGAGGTGTTTCTGGTAAAGGTTTTTTGAAAGGTACGCAAACAAAATTTAATTTTGTCCCCGAGCAGAGCACCGATTTTATCTTCTGTACAGTAGGAGAGGAGTGGGGATTTATTGGTTCGGCAGTAGTAGTTATTTTGTTTTTGGTATTGTTTTCACGATTGCTTTTTCTTGCCGAACGGCAGCGAAACAAATTCAGTAGAATATATGGATATGGCGTTGCGTCGATACTGTTTTTTCACTTTGCAATTAATATTGCCATGACAATTGGTCTGGCGCCTGTAATTGGAATCCCATTGCCGTTTTTTAGCTACGGAGGCTCCTCGCTATGGGGATTTACCATCTTGCTGTTTATCTTCCTAAAACTCGACTCTAGAAGGAAGAGTATATATTAATTACGAATTGATTCAATTACGAATTACGAGTTAATTACTATTTATTTAATTTCGATTATTTAATTTTCTTTTTATAGATTTTTGTATGCTGCCAATTAGTTTTAATAATTCATCTACATCATTTAACAGACTATGCTTCATGTTTTCGTCGATATAGTTTGTGTCAGCTAATAGACGAATTCAATAATGCGTTTCTCTGGCTTCTTTATATGCTATCGTTAATTTTGCAAAGAAGTCTTTATTGCTTTGTGCTCCAATTGCTTCTTCAATATTTGCTCCAATAGATGTACCACATCGTAATAATTGTTTTGAAAGAACATATTCGTTCTTATCTGCTACTAAAAATTGATATGCCTTCACAATTCTAACTGCAAAAGCATAGCTTTTAACCTGAACAACATTATCATTTTTCATAAAAAAAGGTGTTAGTAATTCAATTCGTAATTCGCTAATTCGTAATTCGTAATTGACTCAATTCGTAATTAAATAGAGTTTTTTCTTACTATTTTTCCTGTTGAGGTTTCTGTAAAGCTGTTAGTAAAGAGGATCTCTTTTGGGTTTTCGTGTTTTTCAACTACCTCAAGAATTTTGTTTTTCAATGTCTTGATGGTCTGTTTATCGAAAGGAGTTCCTTCAATTATCAGTACAAGCTTTTGTCCGAGGGTTTTGTCTTTTATTCCTGCTATACAAAATCTGTTTTTTATCAGATGCGCAATTTTTTTCTCTAATATCTCGGGTGAGATTTTTATTCCTCCCGAATTAATCACATTATCAGCACGTCCGAGCCATTTAAAATGATGTTTGTCTTGTAGTTGTACAATGTCGTTAGTGGTAAAATTTTTATCAAGATGCGATGTGTGTACTGTCAGACAGTTATCCCGGTTAACGGAAAAAGAGATGCCTGATAGAGCGCGATAATATTCCGAATGCTCTTTTCCATTAACTGTTCGTATAGCAACATGAGTAATAGTCTCCGTCATGCCGTAGCTGTGGAATATTGCTGCGGAAAGTTGTTGTAATTCATTCTCTAAAGCAGTGTCTAATGCTGCGCCACCAATTAAAATTGTTTTAAAATAGTTTGCTTTGGCAGGATGTTTCAAAAGTGTTTTTATCTGCAAAGGAACAACCGCAACAAAATCGAAATTGCTGTTTATCTCTTTCCAAAAACCGGAAGATGGTGAGACGAAATGTAAATCTAATCCTAATACAATAGCGCGTACAATCATCATTTTGCCGGCAATATATTTAGCCGGAAGCGACAAAAGAATACGGTTTTCCGGAAGCAAATCGAAATACTCTCCTGTCAGTTTTGCCGAAGCAATCATCCGCTTTTTTGATAATTTTATTGTTTTTGGATCGCCTGTTGTACCCGATGTTTTAACTTCAACAAAGTCTCTATCATCCATCCAATCGAGAATAAAATCAAATATATCCCGTTTCCATTCCGGTTCTGCAGGATTTAAAATTATCTTACCACTAATCTCAAAAAGCTCTTTCGGAGTGTATGTTATTCCTTCTATTGTTAAAGTTTTGTTTTGCATCCGTTTATTTTTAAACATGATTAACATATTTCATCCGTTTATAATTTGTTTTTTATAGGTCGGATGGAAGTCGCCATATAATCATTGTCGTGTGTATTAAAAGTTTTAGTATGGCTCGGTTCATCCGTTTATAATTTGTTTGCCCTGATACCAGTGCATTAAGATTTCTATTTAACATAATATTTTTTTGTTGTTCTTTTGCCTTGACGCAAAAGAACCAAAAAGTCAAGGCTTACATAAAAATAT
>JAYEOD010000056.1:0-5385 GCA_034722575.1 Bacteroidota bacterium
GATAATTCTTTCTGATTATTCTACTATAATAGATATAGCTCTTAACGAGAATTATATTGTTAATGATGATATTGAGCCTTTAAAAGAGTGGCGTAAGGCTCCTGAAAAATGGAGACAGTAATTATATGATGTACTGAACCTCTTTTAAATCGCAGGTGTGTGTAGTGCCATCGGCCTCTTCTAATAGTAAAAGCCCAAATTCTGCTATACCGCAAATTTGGGCTTCTATTTTTTTCGATCCTATAATATATTCGTGAAACTCATCTTTGCGATACATGTTTTTTAAATACTCCTCTTTTAAAAAGGAGAGTCTTTTCGTTTCTAATTTATTGTAAAAGTAATTGATATGCATAATTACTTTTGTGAGTTCTTTTTCTAAAGAATATGTTTTTTTAGTGATGTTTCTTAGAGAAATAGGGTTTGGAGCATCACTGGCAAAAGTTTCTTGATTGATGTTAAGTCCTATTCCTGCAACAACACTAACGATACCGTTTGATAGTATTGTGTTGTTTATTAATATGCCACAAATTTTTTTGTCGTTAACATAAATATCGTTAGGCCATTTTATTTTGCATCCATCTATTTTTTTACTCGTTATATATTCTCGTATAGCCAATGAAATTATGATGTTTAAAAAAAATTGTTCCGAAGCTTTAAGAGCTTTTGGTTTTAGTAATATACTAAAAGTAAGATTTTCGTTAACAGAGCTCTCCCATTTGTTTGTTCCTAAACCATGTCCCCCATACTGATTGTCAGTAATTACTATTGTGCCGTTATCAAGATTTTGATTATTTATTAGATAATTATTGGTGGACTCTAATTTTGGAAATCTAAGAATATTAGCATTGTTCATAATCTGTTTTTTATGCAAAACTATACTTTTTTGTCAATCTGACATAAAAGTAAATAAGGTCTGATATTTGCTATCAATATAACAACAAATTGAATTAGTCGCTTTTTGTTTTTAATGCTTGCTTTGCGGTGTGTATATACTTTTTAGTTAGGTAGAAAATGATTACATTTGTACTGATTTAATTTAAAAGAATAAAATATGACATTTTTGAGTGGCTCGGTTGAAGCAGAAGAGACAGTTAGGGTTATTAAAGACGCCTTGTTAGAAAAGAAAGCTGTTGAGATTAAGATAATTGATTTAAGAGAGTTAGACGGAGCTACTTTTGATTTTTTTGTGATTGCTCATGGAACTTCTGATGTGCATGTTGGTGCTGTTGCTGATAATGTTGCTGAGAAAACTGCCGAAATACTTAGTGTTAAGCCTTCGCATATAGAGGGAAAACAGAATAATGAATGGGTTTTACTCGATTATTTCGATGTAGTGGTTCACGTTTTTAAAGAGGAAACGCGTAGATTCTTTAATATTGAAAGTCTTTGGGCTGATGCAGATATTAAAATTGTAGATGAAGATTAGGGTTGGTTTATTAATTTAAGACATAATGACAGAAGAAAAAAAGAAAAAAGAGAATTCAAAAAAGAAATTCATTATGCCTGGCGGAAAAGGTGAGAAACCTAAATTCAGTTTTTACTGGGTATATGGTATTCTTATAGTACTGTTTTTGGTATTGAATTTGCTTAATTATAGTGGTGTAACAGAGAAAACTGAATGGGGCGATTTTAAAATAATGCTTCAGGATGGTGATATTGAAAAATTGGTTTTAGTAAATAAAGAGTATGCCGAAATATATTTGCGCAAGGAAGTATTAGGAAAAGAGAAGCATAAAGATGCACAAGGGGCATTTGTAAACGGTGCTAATTACATCTATACTATTGGCTCGGTAGATAAATTTTACGAAAATGTAGAAGAAGCTCAGAAAAAGAGTACCGATAAAATATATATCAACAACGAAACTAGAAGAAACTGGGGAGGTGAAATCTTTGGTTGGATATTCCCTCTGTTATTGCTTGTTGGAGTTTGGTTCTTTTTTATGAAGATGATGAATCGTGGCGGTAGCGGTGGCGGTAGTCAGATTTTTAGCGTAGGCAAATCAAAAGCTCAGTTGTTTGATAAAGAGAATGCTGTGAGTGTCGATTTTAAAGATGTAGCAGGATTGGAAGAGGCTAAAGTAGAGGTGATGGAAATTGTAGATTTTCTTAAAAAACCTGAAAAATATACTAACCTTGGTGGAAAAATTCCTAAAGGAGCATTGCTTGTTGGACCTCCGGGAACCGGAAAAACTTTGCTGGCAAGAGCTGTTGCCGGTGAAGCAGAAGTTCCTTTCTTCTCAATTTCTGGCTCCGATTTTGTAGAGATGTTTGTGGGGGTTGGTGCCTCACGTGTTAGGGATCTGTTTAAGCAGGCTAAAGAAAAATCGCCGTGTATTATTTTTATTGATGAAATTGATGCTATCGGACGAGCACGCGGAAAAAGTCAAGCTACCGGAGGAAACGACGAGCGTGAAAATACCCTGAATCAGCTCTTAACCGAAATGGATGGTTTTGAAATAAATGCCGGTGTAATTATTCTGGCTGCAACAAACCGTGCTGACGTACTGGATAGTGCTTTGCTACGTGCAGGACGCTTTGATCGTCAGATTCATGTTGAACTGCCTGACCTTCACGAGCGTGAAAAAATATTTGCTGTGCATATGAAACCATTGAAAATGCATGCTGATGTTGATAAAGATTTTATGGCAAAGCAAACTCCCGGTTTCTCCGGTGCTGATATTGCTAATGTATGTAATGAATCTGCTTTAATTGCAGCGCGTCAAGGGCATAAAGTGATTACATCGCAGGATTTTATTGCCGCTGTTGATAGAATTATTGGTGGTTTAGAAAAGAAAAGTAAAATAATTAGTCCTCTCGAAAAGAAAACTATTGCTTATCACGAAGCTGGTCATGCCGCTGTTAGTTGGTTGTTAGAGCACGCTTCTCCTCTTGTAAAAGTAACTATTGTGCCAAGAGGAAAATCATTAGGTGCCGCATGGTATCTTCCCGAAGAGAGACAAATTACTACCGCAGAGCAAATGTTGGACGAAATGACAGCTACTCTTGGTGGTAGAGCTTCTGAAGAAGTGACCTTTGGAAAAATTTCTACAGGTGCTTTAAATGACCTCGAAAAAGCAACAAAACAGGCTTTTGCTATGGTGGCTTATTACGGATTGAATAAGAAAATAGGTAATCTTAGTTATTACGACTCTTCCGGACAATCGGAATACTCTTTCCAAAAACCTTATAGCGAAAAAACCGCAGAGACTATAGATGAAGAGGTGACGAAAATGATTGAAGAGTCGTATCGGAGAGCTAAAAAGATTTTAGAAGATAATAGAGATAAAGTGAATCAATTAGCCGAGAAACTCCTTGAAGAGGAGGTTATCTTTAGCGATGATTTAGCGATGATTTTTGGTGAAAGAATATCATCTGTTGCTAAAAAGGTAGAGACTCCTATATTGAAAAAATATTCTGAAGACCCTGCTGATAAGAAGACTCTTCCGGTTGCGAAGAAAAAGAAGACCGAAAGGAAAAAGAAAAAAGACGATAAGTAATTCAATTTTTTTGAATGAAAGAAAGTACATCAAAAGAGAAAATATTAAAAAGAATAAGGAATGCTTACGAAGATAGTAGTAGCATTCCTTTTCCTAATTATGAGAGTAAACATCCTTGTTTTGTGAAGTCTGATGACTCTTTAGATGTTACTTTTGCAGAGAATTATTTCCTTACCGACGGGAGATTTATTTATTGCGAAGGAGAGGATGATTTTGTGACTCAGTTACGCTTATTTGTAGAGAAAGAGGAGTGGGAAAAAATATTTTGCCTCGATACAAATATGCAAGAAGTGCTGAAAGATTGTAATATTCCTTTTTCAAGTGATTTGGACGACGATACAGATATTACAACAGGTATTATAGGATGCGAATTTTTGATTGCCAGAACAGGAAGTATTTTGGTCTCTTCTAATTCCCTTTCAGGTAGAAGAATGAATGTGTTTCCTGAAAAACATGTGGTTTTTGCTTTCGCAGATCAGCTTGTAGGTGATATTAAAGATGCTTTTGCTGCAATGCAAAAGAAATATAAAGATGATGCTTTGCCTTCTATGATATCTGTTATTTCCGGACCAAGCCGTACTGCTGATATCGAAAAGAGATTGGTGAAAGGTGTTCATGGTCCAAAAGAACTTATATTGTTTTATATAGAATAGGAAATGGAAGAAGATTGGGTAATGGTTTTTTCATCTGCACAAAGGTATTTGGTAGATATTTATCATGATGTATTAGAGGATGCTGATATAGAAAGTGTAGTGGTTGATAAAAAAGATTCGATGTATTTGTTGGGGGCTGTCGAATTATATGTGAGGGTAGAAAATGCTTTTATAGCTAAACAATTAATAGAGAAAGGTGAAAGTGAATAATTTTATAACAAGAAGTATTACAGGATTATTGTATGTTGCAGTTATCGTGTTTTCGATGGTTCTAGGACAGTGGTGTTTTGCAGGAGTGATGTTTGCTGTAGCGGGAGTCTCTTTATGGGAATTTTTCTCTATCGTGTCAAAAAAAACTAACCCAATTAAAATAATCGGAATAATATCCGGATTGTTTATCTATTTAATAATAACACTTTTTGTTATTGATATAATATCTGCTAAGTGGTTGATGTTAATAATAGTTCCGATAGTATTGCTATTTATTTCTGCTTTGTATCTCCGAAGAGAAAATCCTATTAGCGATTTGAGTATAACTCTGTTTGGAATTTGTTATGTGGTAGTACCTCTTGCTCTTATCAATCAGATAATGGCATTCTCTATAAGTCAAGATATGAACTATGTTTTGCCTTTAGGATTTTTTGTTATTTTATGGTTAAATGATTCGGGAGCATATCTTGTGGGGTCTAAAATCGGAAAAAATAGACTCTTTGTGAGTGTCTCTCCAAAAAAATCATGGGAGGGTTTTGTTGGCGGAGCTCTTTTTGCTGTAGGGAGTTCGGTGGTTCTTGCTACTAATTTCGTTGAAATGAAATTAATTTTTTGGGTTATTTATGCCGTAATTATTGTTATATTTGCCACCTTTGGTGATTTAGTAGAGTCTCTATTTAAGAGAGATTTGGGTATTAAAGATTCTGGAAGTATATTACCGGGACATGGAGGAATGTTAGATAGATTTGATGGTGTTTTCCTCTCTGTACCGATTGTAGTATTTTTTTTAATGTTGATTAATAATTTGTAAGATGAAAATTCATAAAGCCGGGTATAAAATTATTAGCGTGTTTTTTATTATTTTATTGCTTCTTAATATTGTGCTCTTTTACTCCTTTGGTCAGGAACTTTTAATTAGTTACACTTTTATTGGTATTAGCATTTTATTCTTTTTGTTTATTATCCGATTTTTTAGAAATCCCGAAAGACCTTTTGATACTGATGAAGAGGGTGTAGTGTTTTGC
>JAYEOD010000057.1:0-5379 GCA_034722575.1 Bacteroidota bacterium
GTCTAAACCATTCTTTTCTTTTATGTTATCGCCATAGCGTAAAAAACCGAATATAGGACGTTTAAAATTATCAAAAACCCCACCGTCAATATAACCATCGTAGGCTATTGGCTCTAGTTTAGATATAACAGGGTTGTAGTAATATCGCATATTAAACCATACTGTTCCGTGATAGGTTTTTGTGATGTCGAGTAGTGCAAAATATTTTGCTATTTTATCGAGATTAAAAATTTCGGATGCTGATTTTTTGCCATGTAAGTACGAATAGAGTAAGTTTTGGCCGATAATAAATTCTTTTTTCTTTAATGGATCTTTGAGTAGTTTGCCACAACCAAAAGCAGTTATTTTAGCTGCTTTATAAGAGGGAAGTTTAAAATATTGTTTATCGCGTTTGTGGATTTTTTGAATTCTCCAGTAAGCGTCATCAGCCATCTTGAGTATTGGTCCTTCGCGACGGTTGTTGTATTCTATAAGCTGTTTTTTAAAATGCTCTTCGCAAGCATATATTCCACGACTTTTTTTATTAATATAAAGAGGCACAAAAGTATAACGTGTTGTTAGCTGATCTTCTTGTCGGAATAATTGGTGTGATGTCCATTCTGAAAGAAAGTCGCGTGTGATAGGGTTTTGTACAGAAAACACTTCCATTCGTTTAAAAGTCTTATTTTTATCAACATCAATCCGGAACGACCATTTTTTACCACGCATATGATCGAGCCAGTCACCTTTTAATCGAGTCTCTATTTTCATCATCTCTCCATTATAAAAAGCCATGGCGTCAACCCAATCATCGTCGAGCGATTCGTAAACACCGTTTTTAAAGGCACGATCGCGAATAGTGTAAAGTTTTGCCATCATTGATGTGTCAATGAACATATGTAGAGGTTCAATATCTTTTTTAGCATAATCGGGATATTTCCTTTCCGAGGATTGTTCTATTTTCAGATCGTCAAAATAGACAGTGTCTCCATTTACTTTCCATAAGTAAATAGAAAATTTTTCATTGTCGAAATCGGGTGGTACATTAACATATAAAATAAGTTTTCCCCAGCCATTTTCTCCCTTAACAGATATTTTTTTTGATGTTTCGTAATAACGATCTCCTTTTGTGTTTTCTGCACTAGCCACAATAACTCCTTCGCCATCACTGCTTTTTTTCCAAACGGTGATTTTTAAATAGGTATCTTTTTTTAGATTTTTAAATTTTCTTGATAGTCCGTAAGGGTTGTCTTTTGTGAGCATAATAGAGTGTTTGCCCGAATATGCCTCTTTTGTAGTGCGTGCTTTTTTATCTCCAAAAATAATTGAAGAGTCGGAGTTTGCAATAATTTTCCCATCGCTATTTGTTAATTCAACATCACAAGTAATGTTGATGTTATGTGGCGTATTATTACAACCGCTAAATATTATTAACGAGATTAAAATATATAAAATGTGTTTAAGTGTCATTTTGATATTTGTTTAGTGTTACTTTGCTTATGGCAAAAATACATATGTTTTAATGAACTAAAATAGTATTGTGATATTTTTTGTGAATATTGGATGTTGTTTTAAGGCTAAATGCTTAATTTTGGTGTATGATTTGGAATAGAAAATCAAGACTAATCAATTTTTTATATATAAAACGAATTTGCGATTTTTCTATTTCTTGGAAGTTTTGTATTTTAAAATTTTACTACTTATTTTTTTATAGATGAGAATAATACGTTTGTGTTTGATTTTAGGGTTGATATTATCTGTTAGTTTTTTGAAGGCTCAAAGTAATGATAACCTTTATTCTTTTTTTATTGCGGGTCATAGTTATGGACAGCCAGGTGTTAATAATGTTGGATTGCATCCTCCTTTTAAAAAGAAATTTGAATATATAAAAAGCAGGTCAGAAATTAAGTTTGGAGTTTTGACTGGCGATATTGTTAAGCCCAGTCCTATTGCTCAGGATTGGGACGAAGTTGATGCAGATATTGTTTC
The DNA here is from genome assembly GCA_034722575.1 of Bacteroidota bacterium. Classification (GTDB taxonomy): domain Bacteria; phylum Bacteroidota; class Bacteroidia; order Bacteroidales; family JAIPAH01; genus JAIPAH01. The sequence goes on from JAYEOD010000057.1 coordinate 1,969, forward strand.
TTTGGGTTTACCGATTTATTTTGCTGTAGGTAATCATGATATGGAAAATCGTCCTTTATTTGAAAGTAGATACGGAGAGACTTATTTTCATTTTATATATCAAAATGATTTGTTTATTGTTTTAGATCCTAATCTTGATGGATGGAATATTTCCGGAGCTCAATTAGAGTTTTTAGAAAATGTTGTAGATGAGAATTACCAATCTGTTGCTAATATTTTTGTGCTTTTTCATCAGCTTTTATGGAGGGAAAGTGACAATATTTATTCGGATATAAAGCCAAATTCTTTTGCCGGGCGAGATGAAACGATTAATTTTTGGACTGTTATTGAACCACTGTTTCATGAATTGCCAAATCAAGTTGTTTTTTGTTGTGGAGATGTAGGAGCTGCAAGTTGGAGTAGTGATTTTATGTATGATTCGTACGATAATATTAGCTTTATTGCTAGTGGAATGGGAGAAAATGATGGAGATAATTTTGTTGTGATTAACGTGAATTTGAACAAAACAATTAATTACGATCTGATTTGTTTAGGTAATAGCATGTTAAATTGTTTTGGGGAACTGACCGACTATCAAATGAGTCAGGAAAAAGAAAGTTTTGTGAAAATATATCCAAATCCTGTATCTAGTTTTGTTACAATAGAATTTGGCACAAAGTTGGAAACAATAATTCAATTATTTGATATTAATGGTCGATTAATTTTGGAACAACAAAACAATGGTCATTTCAAGCAAAATATCGACCTGACGTTTCTGTCAAAAGGATTATATATAATAAAAGTGGTTAATGAATTACATCCGATAACTACAAAACTTGTTGTACAGTAATTTTTTAAAATTCATTTTCATCGATATTATTTTGTTGTTGAGTGTTTTGTTTATCCCAATTATCGCAATCTATTTCTACATGTAGCGGAGCAGATGGTTTATCAAAATCTCTTTTTGAGAGATACATTGTAGAGTCGTTGTAAATGCTTTGTATGTATAGAGCCCATATAGGAAGTGCCATATTAGCGCCTTGTCCTAATCGTATAGTACGGAAGTGTGCAGCACGATCTTCGCAGCCAACCCAAACACCGGTTACCAAATCGGGTGTAAGTCCCATAAACCAACCGTCGGATTGATTTTGTGTGGTGCCTGTTTTTCCGGCAATAGGATTGTGCAGTCCGTATTTCCAGCCTAGTCGTCGTCCGGTACCATGCTTTACAACTCCTTTAAGTAGTTCGATCATAAGATATGCGGTTTCTTCGCTAAGAGCTTCGTGTTGTTCCGGTATAAAGCGTTCTATAACATTGCCGTGTTTGTCTTCTATTCGGGTAATAAAAATTGGTTCCATGTAAATTCCTTTGTTAGCAAAGGTGTTTAAGGCTCCAACCATCTCGTAAAGAGAAATATCGGGAGTGCCAAGAGCAATAGAATACACAGACGGTATTTTACTTGTTATACCCATTTGTTGTGCTATTTTTATTACGCTTTGTGGCGAGAATCGCTTTATTAAGTATGCGCTAATCCAGTTGTTAGAGTGTGCCAAAGCCCATTTTAAACTAACCATTTCGCCGATTTTAGAACTGGAAGAGTTTTCGGGCGACCAAAATGTACCATCATCTAATTCTATTCGTGTTTGAACGTTAGGGAGTTTTGTACATGGCGAGAATTGTCCGGATTGCATTGCCAAAGTATATAAGAATGGTTTAAATGTTGATCCTACCTGACGTTTTCCGTATGTTACGTGGTCGTATTTAAAATGTTCGTAATTAGCTCCACCAACATATGCGCGAACAAATCCTGTATTTGGTTCAACCGACATTAACCCGGTTTGTAAAATACTCTTGTAATATCGTACCGAATCCCATGGTGTCATTATGGTATCGATATCTCCTTGCCACGAAAAGATGCTCATAGCTGTTGGTTGGTGAAAAACATTCAGAATATCTTTTTCAGGATATTTGTTCTGTCGCATTTTGCGATATCTCTCAGAGCGTTTTATACCACTTAATATTACAGCATCTGCTTTTTCTCCTAAAGAGTCGTTTTCAAAATCGAATGGTGCGGTAGTGTATCCTTCCCAGTGCTTATCGAAACTTGGTTGCAGGTCATTGCCTAAGTGATTTTTTACTGCTGCTTCGGCATGTTTCTGCATTTTTGAGTTGATAGTGGTGTATATCTTTAAACCATCACTGTAAAGGTTATATGGCTTTCCATTTGCTTTAGTGTGGCTTTTGCACCATTTTTTTAAGTGAGTACGGAGATATTCTCTAAAATATTTTGCTATTCCGGTACGGTGGCTTATAATTCCGTAGCTCGACATGTCTAACGGAATTTGTACTAAAGAGTCTTTTAAAGTTTCTGAAATATTACCGTATTTAGCCATTTGGTTTAAAACAATATTTCTTCTTTTAATAGAATTTTCGGGGTTAAGGATAGGGCTATAACGTGTTGGGGCGTTTACTACACCTACAAGAAGAGCGGCTTCTTCAATTTTAAGTTCCTTAGGCTCTTTATTGAAGAAAGTAAGTGAAGCAGCCTTTATACCAAACGATTGACTACCAAAAGCAACAGTATTAAAATACATTGCCATTATTTCGGTTTTTGAATAGTTTCGCTCTAGTTTTACCGCAGTAACCCACTCTTTAAATTTTCGTAATACTAAATCGGTTGTGGAGAGGTTAAAATCGCGAGGGAAAAGATTTTTTGCCAGCTGTTGTGTGATAGTACTACCACCACCTTTATGGTTTCCTGTAAAAACACCGTAAGCCACACGTAGTAACGATTTAACGTCGATTCCGGAGTGTTCGTTAAAACGAACATCTTCGGTGGATATTAATGCATTTGTTAAATGTGGTGATAAATTAGAGTAGTGTGTATTGGTCCTGTTTTCGTAATAGTATTTTCCTAGTAAAACCTGATCGGCAGAATATATTTCTGATGCCAGATTATTCTTAGGGTTTTCTAACTCTTCGAATGTAGGCATATGACCAAAAGTCCCGTTTGCAATAGCAACAAAGAAAAGCACTACTGTTGTTAATAGAATTAAAAACAGCGACCAGAAGATGATTACGTATTTCCGAAAACTTTTTTTTACGGGTTCTGTCATAATGTTAAATAATTAGAGTCTGTATATAAAGTCAAGTGTTTGGTTCAGAATGTTCGCTGTCGAGGCTTTTGCAGTCTTAAAAATCAAGGGTTTACTGTAGTAAATGACTGTTTTTTTAAGACAAGAATAACTAAGAGAGCGGACATTATGGACAAACACTAATTAATCGAATTTTTCTATTCTAATTCCAATATCTTCAATGCCTACAAGAGTATCTTTACGCATTCCGTGTATTATTTCAAAAATATATTTCCCCGATTGAGGGAAACGGATACCTTGTTGTAACATAAAATGCCCTGTTTTTATTGCCCCAAAT
>JAYEOD010000058.1:0-5340 GCA_034722575.1 Bacteroidota bacterium
CTGATAATGGTGCTACTTGGACTGTAGCCTCTACTTTAGAGGCTGCTGATGAGTGGACAGAAGTAACTATTGATTTAACAGAATATCAAGAGACTGATTTATTAATTGGTTTCCATTCTGATGATGTCGGTGCTTGGGCTTCTGGTTGGGCTATTGATGATGTTACTTTAACTCTTGAAAACACTCTTCCTTGGGAGACAAATCGTGATTTCTTAGGATACAATGTTTATCAAGATGGTGCGTTATTAACTGCTGATCCTATTGCTGAAGAAGAATATGACGTTCTTGAACTTGCTGCCGGTACTTATGTATTTGGTGTTTCTGCTGTTTATAACGAAGGAGAATCTGATATTATTGAAATAGATGCTATTACTATTCTTGGTATGGGTGCTGCTGAAGGTGTTGTGACTGATGTTGATACTGATCTTGGTATCGAAGGTGCTACTGTTACTTTTACAGCTAATGAGGTATTAGGTGAGGTGTTTGTTGCTACTACTGCTGCAGATGGTACTTATGCTATCGATCTTCCTGTATTTAATGGTGATTATAATGTGGTTTGTGAAGCTTCTGGTTATGCAGATTATACTAATGAGCTTGTAGAAGTTGATGCTACATTAACTACTACTCTTGATATTGAAATGGGTGATATTCCTATTACTCCTTCTAACGTTCTTGCTGTTGCTTCCGAAGATGATACTCAAGCTATAATTACTTGGTCTGAAGCTGCTCCTGGTGACGAATTTACTGAAGATTTTGAAGCCGGTATTCCTGCTGATTGGACTTTCGTTGATGAAGATGGTGATGGTTATAATTGGGATTTAGCTGATGCGTTTAATGCTCATAGTGGTGTTAACTGTATGTATAGCGCTTCTTATATTAATGGTGTAGGAGCTCTTACTCCTGATAATTATATGATTACTCCTGAATTAAATATTGGTTCTCTTTCTACATTGAGATTCTGGTATGTTGGTCAGGATCCTAATTATGCAGCTGAGCATTTTTATGTAAAAGTTTCTACTACTGATAACGATCCTGCTTCTTTCACCGAGGTTGTATTTGAAGCAACTGCTACAGGCGATTACCAAGAAGGTGTTGTTGATCTTTCTGCTTTTGCAGGTCAAACAGCTTACATAGCATTCCAACATACTGAGGTTACTGATATGTTCTACTTGAATATTGACGATATTAGCATGACGAATGTAACTCGTGTAACTGAAAATAACGATTATATTGCTGCTACTTCTAATGAGGTTGTTCCTTTCAGAACTACTGATATGACTCAGTCTGAAATTGATGCTAAATTAGTTCAGTATAACAATAATAACAGTAACGACCGTCAATTAGAGTCATACGCTGTTTATCGTTTATTAGAAGGTGAAGAGGAAAATCCAGCTGTTTGGACTCTTCTTGACGACGATGTACAAGGTTTTGAGTATGTTGATGCTGAATGGGTAAATCTTGAGGAAAATGTGTATAAGTATGCTGTTAAAGCAATTTATACATTATCCGATTCTGATTATGGCATTTCTAATAAGTTAGGTAAAAACATGCTTTGTAATGCTGTAGTTATTGTTGACTTAAATACTGGTGATAGCCCTGAAGGTGCTGTGGTAACGTTTACCAATACTGAAGAACCAGAGTATGTTTATACTGCAACTGTTCCTGCTTCCGGTACAGTTAATTTTATTGAAATTTGGAAAGGTAATTATGACGTTACTGTTTCTATGGATCTTTATGATACATATGAAGCGAACTTTGATGTTAATGAGAACTATTTCGTATTAAATGTTACTCTTATCGAAACTCTTGCTACTCCAATTAATCTTGCTTCTGAAGTAGAGTGTAATGATGTACACTTATCTTGGGAACAAGGAACTTCTGGTGGTAGTACCGGTCTTGCTTCTTTCGAAGATGACTTTGAAACAGGTGCGTTTGCTGAAGGTTGGATTCTTGATAATCCTGGTGGAAGTAATGCATTTGGAGTTACTGATGCTAATCCATTAGACGGATCATATGGTGTTCAAACTGCTTGGGGTTATGGTATTGACACATGGATGATTACTCCTGAGATTGACGTTACCGGTGACGGTGTTGTTTCTTTCTTATGGTCAAGTTCTTATTACTGGAGTGTTGACCCTAATGATAACTGTGACTTGTTTGTAAAAGTTTCTACTGATGGTGGTTCTACTTGGGATGCTATTTGGACATTTGGTGATATAGGTGTTTGGGAAAATTTTGTAGCTTATGAAACTTCTCTTGACCTTAGTGCGTATGCAGGTGAATCTGTTATGATTGCATTTAACGAAGTGGGTGATGATAACGCTAATGTTAATATAGATAATGTGTATGTTGGGCCTCAGGCTGCTCGTAGCATTGGAACTAACGCAGTTACAACTGTACCTGATGTTGCTGTTGAAGCAAAATCTGCTGAAGGTGTTGAGTATTCATACTTAAATAATAATAGTAGAGAATTTATCGGTTATAACGTTTACCGTGATGGCTTCTTATTAACTTCTGAGCCTATTGCTGAAACTGAATATTGGGATAATGATCTTGCCGGTGGTTTATTTGTTTACGAAGTAAGCGCTGTTTATTCTACTGGTGAATCTGTTTTAACAGATCCTATCGAAGTTGAAGTTGAGGTAATCAATGCTCCTATGAATCTTACAGCTGAAAAGCAAGCATGGAATAATGTTGAACTTAACTGGGATGCCCCTTCTAATCAACCTATTTATAGTTTACATTGGGACGATGGTGTTGCTTATACTGCTATAGGTACTGGTGAAGCATTTGATTTTGATGTTGCTTCTCGTTGGGCTGTTTCTGATTTAGCTCAGTATGATGGAATGAGTTTAACAAAAGTTAGTTTCTTCCCTAACGAAGAGGCTTGTGAATACTCTATCCGTGTATGGATTGGTGATGATGTTACTCTTGTTGTTGATCAAGTAGTTGCTGCTGCTGATATTGCAGTTGGTGCTTGGAATACTGTTGAGTTAACTACTCCTGTTGCTATCGATGCTTCTCAAGAGTTATGGTTTGGTTATCGTGCTAATGCAACTACAGGTTTCCCTGCCGGTTGTGATGCTGGTCATGCTGTAGCCGGTAAAGGCGACATGATTTATGACGCTGAAGAAGGTTGGGTAAGTATGTCTGAAGCTTATGGTTTAGATTATAACTGGAATATTGCCGGTACTGTTATGGCTCTTGATGATGCAATGACATTTGATTTAGGCGAAATAGTTGATGTTGATAGGAATAACGATTCTAAAGGTGTTATTAAGTCTAATGGCATAATTAATAGCGATAGACTAGTTGTTGATAGAGCTTTTAGTAGTTATAATGTATATAGAGATGGTGTTCAAATTAACGTTGATGATAATGGCGTTGTTATACCTGTTACTATTCCTTTCTATGTTGATTACGACTTACCTATCCAAGCTGGTGTTGGTGTTGAATTTGCTTATAATGTAGAAGCTATTTTTGAAAGTGGATGTGTTTCCGGTTTCTCTAATACCGAAACAGTTGATTATGGTACTGGTGTTAATCCTCTCGACGAGAATATTAGCATTTATCCTAATCCTGCTACATCTTACGTTAATGTTGTGATTCCTTCAAATATCGAATCACTACGCGTAATGAATAATCTTGGTCAGGTTGTTTATCAAGAGAATATCCTTGGTAATGATAAGGTACAGTTAAATACTGAACGTTACAACTCTGGTAACTATATGATTCAGTTTACTACTAATAATGGTGCTATTCTTAACAAACGATTTGTTGTTGTTAAGTAATCATATAATACTTAATTAATTAAGGGAGGCTCTTTTAAGAGTCTCCCTTTTTTTTGTATTTGAATTTTATGTGGTATATGTAATGTGTATATATGTTGTGTTGTTGCATTACTAAGTAGTGTCCGCTTTAATATCCTGATATACAGTAATTAATCGTTTGTTTTGTTACTGTATTTACGTTCTGTGTCCCTATTCTCTTTTTTCGATTCCTGTTTTCTCATTTGAATTCTCGATTCTATTATGAATCTTAATTTATATAACATATATTTGTTGTTGACGGAAATGAATATATCCGTCTTTTTAAAATACTGTGATTCAGATGTGTATTAAATAGTTTGATGAAAATCTATTTTGCGATAAGGGTTTTTATAAGCACGTTTGTCATTATGCAGTATGGATCATACACTTTTTTTGTATTAGGCGTATAAAAAGATAGTGTTAGGCACTTGATATTTATAAATAAATCTAATTGTTAACTAAAATTGTAATTTAATGCGAAAATTTACAAGAATTAAAATGCTTTTAATGGCATCGATATTTATGATATCGTCTGTGTCATTATTTGCGCAAGACCGGGAAATTACCGGGTCTATTGTAACCGATAACGGTTACTTACAAGGGGAGACTATGGACGTTGAATTCGTCCTTGATTTTGATTCTCCTGATGCTGAATGGGCTGAAGAGATAACTGTTACTTTTCCTGGAGGTATAGTTGTAAACGAGGCTCCAAATATTACTGGAGGTTCTAATGAATTAGAACTAAATTCTATCGAAGGGCAAATTGTTCATTGGGGTCCTGATGGTTATTTGAGCTCTACAAATTCTCCAATCTCTTTTACTGTAAATGTTGATGTTCCTGCTGATGCAGCTGGAGCTTTTGATGTTGCTTACGAAGTAATTGGCGACCAGTATGGTGATGAGCCACATTCATTCTCAGGAGTTGCTACTTGGGAACTTGAAACAATTTTTACTCCTATCAACTTTATTGCTGAATTAAATAGTAATTCAACTGTAGATGATATTAAAATTGATTTAACTTGGGAAAATAATGCTCTTGCAAATGCAGAAAATATTGAAAAGCATTATATCTATCGTGGTTTAACTGCTGATGATGTTGAACTTATCGACTCTACGGAAGTATTAACTTATACTGATGAAACTGTTGTTGATGAGCATACTTATTTTTATCAAGTATCAGCTTTGTTTACTGATGGTGAATCTGATAGAACTGAAGTTGCAGAAGTAACTGCTTATGATGAAGCTATTTTTGCTATCACTCCTGAATCACACTCTTTTGGTACTGTTGGTTTATTAGATGGTGCAGTTTTTTATGGTGTAGATAACGCTGAGTTTACTGTATCAAATACTGGTGTTGGTAGCTTTAACGTTGTTGAAGAGCCATATTTCTTCTCTGGAAATAATGACCAATTTGCTATTGCAGAAAATACAACAGAATATCCTTATGAAGTTGCAGAAACTGCTTTAAATTTCGAAGTAGAGTTTAATCCTACTACTGCAGGTCCAAAAAATACTCTTCTTGTTGTTAAAG
>JAYEOD010000059.1:0-5291 GCA_034722575.1 Bacteroidota bacterium
AGAAATTATTGGTGATGATGTAATTCCTGTAAAATTATTTTTTAGGGTAGTTAAAGATTTGTTGGAAATGGAAACAAAATCTTTAGAGCAATGTAAAGGAAAAGTGTTGGATATTGGCGCCGGAGCGGGAAGCAATGCCCTTATGCTACAGGGTAGCTGCGATGTTACGGCAATTGATATTTCGTCGGGTTTGGTAGATATAATGAAAAAGCGAGGGGTGAAAGATGCGCATTGTATTTCGTTTTTTGATATGGAGATTGAAAAATTTGATACGATTTTTATGATGATGAATGGTATTGGATTTGTTGGTGATATAGCCGGATTTGAGAAATTTCTTGTTAAAGCAAAAAAAATGCTTAATCCGGGAGCAAAAATTGTTTTTGATACTACAGATGTCTCTTATCTTTTTGATGATGCTGAAGACCTGTCATATCTCGATACCGGTTACGATTATTTAGGGGTTTTTGATTTTGTGATGGAGTATAAAAATGTAAAAGGGGAGAAGTTTAGTTGGCTGTATCTCGATTATTTAACTCTTACTGCATATGCTCATAAACACGGCTTTTTAGTTAAAAAGATATATGAAGATAGTCAGTATTCCTATCTTGTAACACTTGAATTATAGCGTTTTACTTTTTTGGTGGTGAATTATTAACACTGAAAGTAAGCAATGATAGTCACCGCCTCGCTATTTAAATGAGGCGGTGATTTTGTTTTTTTATTCTTATTCTTGAATATTTTTAAAGCCTTTGCCAAGTATTTCGTTTGAGTCGATTACATTTACAAATGCATTTGGATCAACCTCAGAAATATGTTTCTTTAAAAGAACCATTTCTCTACGAGTAACGGTAGTGTAAAGCATACTTTTTTCTTTTCCTTGATACATTCCATTTCCTTTAAAAAGAGTAGCGCTACGGTTTAGGTCAACAATTATTTTATCTCTTAAAAGATCACATTTATCAGAAATAATCATCATTGTTTTATGTACTGTAGCTCCTTCAACAATCATGTCAATTACTTTACCCTCTATAAAAATAATTATCCACGAATACATAGGTAATTTCCACTCTCCAAATGCAATAACAGTAGAAAAAGTAATAATACCGTCAACAATAATAACTAAAGTACCTAATGAAATATGAGAATATTTATTAAGTATCATTGCAATAATATCCGATCCACCGGAAGTGGCTCTCGATTTGAATATCATACCAATACCAACTCCATATACAATTCCTCCAAAAATAGCAGATAGTAGCGGATCGTTTTCAACTAAAGCGCCAGAGCCATAATAGCTATGTATTAATGTCATAAAAATAGGTATCGCAACTGTACTCACTACAGTTTTAATTCCAAATCGTGGGCCTAATATTATTACTCCAATTATTAAAAGAGGAATGTCTAACATAAGAGCTGTATATTCTGTAACCCATCCAAAAAGGTGGTGACACACAATGCCGATTCCATATGTCCCGCCCGGAGCAAATTTGTATGGTTCAGCAAACATTACGGTTCCTATGGCAAATAAAAAACATCCACCGAGTAACCATGCGTAAGTAGTTAAAAAATCTTTTGACAAAAATTTTTCTTTAGTAACGAAAGCCATTCTTAAAATTCTTAAAGTTAATATTTCATTTTATTCAAATAAAGCTGGCAAAAATACATTTGTTTATATAGCGTACAACAATATTGAAAACATTTTTTTATATATAGTGAATTTAAGTAAAAACACGTAGTAGTAGGTGTTATACGGTATAAACTACTGTAATTTTATTAATATAGTAAGAAAATAGGTCGGAAATATTTATGGTTGTTTTGTTACTGAAGAGTGATTAATACAGGGAAATCGCCTTTAAAAATCGTCGTTTCACCCGTTGATTATTAGTTTGTAATGTTATTTTTTGTATCTCTATCAAAGAAAGATATTAATTAACTTGACAAAAAAATGTCGAATTTTCAAAGCAACAATAATTGTAACGGTCTGTTTATGAGTATTTTTAATAAAATGATAGATCCAAGACGTACAAACAAGGGTGATCATCACTATTCTTTAGATGAACCGAGCCATACTAAAACTTTTAATACATACGACAATGGTTATAAAGGCGAGCTCCATCCGACCGAAATATAAAATTATAAACGGATGAACCGAGCCATACTAAAACTTTTAATACATACGACAATGGTTATAAAGGCGAGCTCCATCCGACCGAAATATAAAATTATAAACGGATGAATTTTAATGTAATAACTAAAATTGCACTTGCCCTTATTGATCGGGAAAAATCAACCAAAATGTCAAAGAATTCTAAACGAAATAAAGCTGCTTTAGACGACAAATATAGAGCGAAAGTTTTACAAGTTTAAAAGCGATTTCCCTGGTGATTAATACCATTCAAATTGCTTTAAAGCTGTTGCTTTTAATCCAGCCTTGGCTACCATTTTCGATTTTTATTTCGTGATAGTTGCCTACTTTATCTTGTAAAAATACTTTTGTTCCTTCGTGTAAAACGAAAAGATTTACGCTGTTTTCGTCGGGGGTGCTTTTTACTGTTACTGATGGATTAAAAATTATTGCTGTTTTATTTTTTGTTAGTTTGTTGTAATTCTGTGTTGCTATTACAAAAGATAATAGTGTGAATATCAGAGCAACTAAACCTGTCCAGAAACTTATTTTGCGAATAGTTATTTTTGATGCGAAGAGAAAAGTTCCGGCTAAAATTAGTAGTATAACAAAACTTGCGACAGCAATTTTACCCCACTGATTTGCTGAGTAGCTGTTTGAAAAATTTTGCCACCATCGGATATAGAATAATTGTGGTACTTTCTCTATTTTATCAAGAGTTTTGCTACGTGCCATCTCTAAATTATTTATTAAGTCGGCATTATTTGGGTCGAGTTGCAGTGCTTTTTCGTAATAGAGAATTGAATAAGCCAGGTTGTTATTTTTAAAATGGCTGTTTCCCAAATTGTAATATAATCCGGCAGACTCTTGCTCTAGAGTTAAAACAGAATCGTATAACATGGCAGCCTCTTCATATTTTTTTTGAGAGTATGCCTCATTTGCTTTAGAGATAATTTTTTGATAATCTTGACCATTTGATACGGTAGCTATCAATAATAAAACAAAAATCGGGATAATATTTAGTCTCTTAATACTCATCTTAAAAATTATTTTAATTCTTTTTCTGTTTTAATAATCACGTCTTGAGCTTTGTTATAAAGATCTTCCATTACTTGCGATTTATCACCCGGGGCAAATCGCGCGTATTCGCACTCTTCAAGAGTATTTATAAATTGATTGGTGAGGTTTTCTCCAATATTTTTATTATTCAGCTTTTCGCGAGCGCTATCCATAGAGAGATCTGATAAAGGAAGATTAAATTTGTCGCTGATATAACCCCAAACAGCTTGTGCAATTTCGTTATAAAAAGCTTCTGCATTATCTGATTTCTTAAGTTTTTCGGCTGTAGTAAGTCGTTTTTTTGCAATGCGTGTTGCTTTGCGTTCTTTTTGCAGTACTATATTACTACTGCGCTTTAATACAATCATCCTGAAAAGGAAAATAAAAAAAAGTAATATTATAGGAATCAAAATCCACATCCAAAAAGCTATTGAACCCAAAAACAGATAACCTTTTTTTTGTAGCTCGAGAGGCGTAGTAATAATAAATCGAATATCGTTGCCAAGGTATTTAATCTCTTCTTGCGAAGATGAGTAAGTTATTGCCTGTGTTGCGTTGTTTTTACCCGGAGCAATGTTAAAAGTAAATTTTTTGGAAGAGAGAGAAATATATCTTTTTTTAACAAGATCGTAATAGGTAAAATGTATTGGGTCGATAGAATATTCTCCTTCGACGCGAGGTATAATAAGATATTTAAAAGTTTTGCTTCCTGAAATACCTGCGTTAGGCGATTTATTAATTTTTTTATTCACTTCAGGATCGTAAGTCTCAAAATCGGGTGGAAAATTAATTACCGGCGATTCTACAAGACTAATATTTCCTTTTCCTTCTATTTTTATTGTAAGATTGATAGCTTCATTAGCCTTTAATTGCGTTTTATCGACTGTAGCATTAAGAGAAAAAGAACCTACTGCACCACTAAAATCTATTGGCTGTCCCTTTATAGGTATAGCTTTTACATTAAAAGTAATAGGATCGGATTTTAGTGTTTTTTTTATAGATTGCGAGTTGCTCATAAAGGCATTATCGAAAAAGCTATTAAAAGGATCTCTCGATCTTTGGTTTTTAGATCTGATTCGGGCGCTTATTAAAAACTCCATTGGTTTAGCTTTTAGTTTTCCCGATTTTTGTGGAAAAACCGCCTCTTTAAAAATTTCTGCTACCTGATATTGTACCCCATTAATAGTTTCTACATGCTGCGAGTTATTACCTTCAGAAATTTTTTGCGACCAACATCCCGGGTAGGATGGAAGTTGGTGGAACTCGTAATTTGTTATGTTTACACGATAATATAAATCGTACGAAACAATTACCTGCTCGCCAATAAAAGGTTTTTTGTTACTGATTTTTGTTTTTAAGAAAGCATATGGAGTCTTTTCTGATTCTCCGCTGTTTTGACCGTTGTTATAATTATTTGATGAATTGGTTGATGATTGTACAGCATTTTTATTTCCGGCAACCACTTTTATAGTTAATGAATTTGAGCTGTACTCTTTGCCATCGACTCTGATTTTTGCGGGCGCAATAGTAAAACCACCCTCTTTTTTAGCTTGAAGAATATATGAATAAGTTTTCTCTTCGTTTCGAGTTATTTTTCCATTTATTATTTGAATACTACTACTCGAAGAGGTGCTTGGGCCTGATAGTACAATAAAATCATTAATCTGAGGTGGCTGAAATCTCTCTCCATCACCATTAACAGAAAAGATTAATCGAAACCGTTCCCCAACTCTTACCGGACTTTTTGTTGATGCTTTAAACTGTACATCATCAGCAAAAGTTGTGAGACTAAATAATAGTATTGATAGTATATAAAAAGCTTTCTTCATAGCAATATGTCGATTGTTACCAATCTTTTTCAGAATTTATTTTTTTTCCTTTGGCTTTGGCTGCATTTACCTTTTTCAAAGTCTTTTTTTCGTTGTTTTTTAGAGCTTGTAACATACGCTCGGCATCTTTTTTAGAGATTTTTTTTGGCTGAGGCTGTTGCTTTTTGTCTTTATCCTTGTTCTGATTCTTGTTTTTGTCTTTGTTCTTATCTTTATCCTTGTTCTTATCCTTATTTTTGTCTTTGTCCTTATTCTTGTCCTTATTCTTGTCCTTGTCT
>JAYEOD010000060.1:0-5266 GCA_034722575.1 Bacteroidota bacterium
CCACTACTTCGATGGATGAAATATTTAAACGTCGAGATAAGCTGATACATTTTTTGCGAAAACAAGTCCATACCGAAAGTAATAATACTCTTATTCAACTAACAAAAAAGGTGTTTAGATTTTGGTGTGATGGAGATGTAAAAAAGCTGGAAAATGATGTGCCAAGCGATGTTTATAGCGCATTAGACACAAAATGCGATTGTTTTTTGCCTATACATGCCATGGTAAATGATATCTGTAAAAATGAAAACTTGTTTTATACCGATATTTTAGAGCTCTCGGTAAAAGAGATTGAAGAGATTACAGATAAACCCGAATATAGCGATAACCAGCGCGATGTGCTGCGCATAGTAGAAATAGTTAGGCTGTATGCTCTTTTAAAAGAAAAATACTCTTTCGAGACAGTGAATATTATTCCTATGCTCGAAAAATATACGTTTTTTAACCAGGACGATATCAACGCATTTAATAATGCTTTGCAGCAAAATAATTTCTCCGATTCATTAAACTTGATTTATCAATTTATGAATCAATTAAAAGAAATTATTTTGAATACTACTCCTTCGGAAGGATGGGAAAATATTTATCATAAAAGACATATTGCAATAGGTATCCCTTCGATGTATGGCACTTATCGTGAGATAAAATTCGAGGCACTCGGACTTACTTTCCGATTAGAACGTATTGCTACAAATTTTATGGAAAATGTTGTGAGTAATGTTAATCTCGATTATATATCGAAACGTACATTACAAAATATCTGTAAAATATTAAACCATTTTATTAAAGGACTAGAGCTCGACGGTATAACCAGTCAATCTTTTAATTCAAATTTTTCGATGTTGAAATATAGTCTCTCATCGCAAAGTCTATCGCTGAGTCAGTACATAAATATTTTTCAGTTTATGGCCGATGATATCAAAAAAATTATAAGTAAATACTTTTTAAAATCTTACGAATACTCTTTGGGGATAATTATCCCACAACAATTCGACAGCGATAACCAATTGAGTAATAAAGAGAGAAATCATCTTATGAACGAAAAATCGGAGATCTTTTTCCGTGATATTATTTCTGGCGCTTTTTTGGTTCAGCCGCTAGATAATTTTCTGTCGCGTATATTGAATTCTCTTCGAAATATGATCGACAACACAAAATCGGAATGGATTAATGATATTATGACTTACAACTCCGATATGGCTACCAGCTCTTTTTACAGAAACACGCCGGAACTCGATAGTCAGGTTTTTCTCGGTTCGAAAGCTTTTTTTCTTAAAAAACTTTATAATGCCAATTTCCCTATCCCACCGGGATTTGTGATTACTACAGAAGTATTTCGTCGTATCGATACTATTGTAAATCATCCTGTTATTAAGAAAGAGTACGACGAAAAAATTTGTAGCGAAATAAAACAACTGGAGAAAATTGTAGGGAAAAAATTCGGCGATTATAAAAATCCTCTCCTGTTATCGGTGCGGTCGGGAACAGCAATCTCTATGCCCGGAGCTATGGATACTTTTCTTAATGTGGGTATGAACGACAAGCTAACTGAAGCCCTGAGTAAACAACCGCATTTTGCATGGGCTTCGTGGGATTGTTATAGAAGGTTAATACAAAGCTGGGGGATGTATTACGGTATATCGCGCGATACATTCGACCAAGTAATAATAGATTTTAAAGAGAAATATAATGTAGAACTAAAAGTGCAGTTTAAACCAAAGCATATGCGTGAAATAGCTTTTGCTTATCAAGATATTTTAAAACAAAACAGTATAGAATTTGAGCAGGATTTAACAAAACAACTTCAACAAACAATTCGATTTGTGTTTAAGTCGTGGTCATCGAAACGTGCTCAGGTATATCGCGATCACTTACAAATTGCCGATGAATGGGGCACTGCTGTTGTTGTGCAAAAAATGATTCTTGGAAACCTTAATACAGTTTCAGGAACCGGAGTGGTGTTTACTCAAAATCCTAATCGCCATCGTCCGGGAGTTCATCTTTACGGAGATTTTAGTTTGAGCAGCCAGGGGGAAGATGTTGTGGGCGGACTCGTAAATGTATATCCTGTAGGAAAAACACAACGCAAACATCAAAATATTGAAGAGGAATCTCTTCAAGAAATGTTACCCGATATTTATGATCGTATCTATTTGTTATCGAAACAATTAACCGAAAATATGGGTTTCAATCCTCAGGAAATAGAGTTTACATTCGAATCGGGAAGTGCTGATGACCTATATATCCTCCAAACCAGAGATCAGGATATTAAGAAAAAAGACTCTATCTTTATTTTTAATACCCCATCCGAAAAAATGAAATTAGCCGGAAGAGGAATTGGTATTGGCGATGGGGTTTTAAATGGTATTATTGCTTTTGATATTTATGATTTAGAAAATCTAAGAAAAATATATCCCGACGATAAAATAATCCTCGTTCGTCCGGATACTGTACCCGACGATATTGCTATGATATTTGAATGCGATGGATTGCTTACCGCTAAAGGTGGCGCTACTTCGCATGCCGCTGTTACAGCCGTACGACTTGGAAAAACTTGTGTGGTAAATTGTTCATCACTCGAAGTAAACGAGGAGAAGAAAACATGTGTTATTGATAAAATACCATTCAAATCGGGAGATAAAATCGCCCTGGACGCTAATACAGGAAATATTTTTGAAGGAAATTATCCTACTGAAAAAATTGAGATTACAACTATTTGATTATTGTTTTTAGTGGTACGATATAAAACACTATTTTTGCATATAGTTTTAATCATAGAAGAAGGAAATTAATGAAGAACACCAGAAATTTTTGTATAATAGCCCATATCGATCACGGTAAGAGTACTCTTGCCGATAGAATGCTTTTAATGACTGACACTATTACCGAACGTGAGTTTAAAGCACAGATTCTCGACGACATGGATATAGAACGCGAACGTGGTATTACTATTAAAAGTCATGCCATTCAAATGGATTATCAATATAAAGAAGAAAAATATAAGCTTAATCTTATTGATACTCCCGGACATGTTGATTTTGCATACGAAGTTTCACGTTCGATTGCTGCTTGCGAAGGTGCTCTTCTTGTAGTGGATGCTACGCAAGGTATTCAAGCTCAAACAATCTCTAATCTGTATATGGCTATAGATTATGGTTTGGAAATTATCCCAATTCTAAATAAAATGGATCTTGATGCCGCACAACCTGATGAAGTGAAGGATCAGATTGTAGATCTTCTTGGTTGCGACAGAGATAGTATTATAGAAGCCAGTGGTAAAACTGGTATGGGTGTTGAAAGTATAATGGAAGATATTGTTCATACTATTCCTGCTCCAAAAGGAGATCCTAATGCTCCTTTACAAGCGCTGATTTTCGACTCTGTGTTTGATTCGTTCCGTGGTATTAATGCATATTTTAGGATATTTAACGGTACTCTGCGTAAAGGCGATAGCGTAAAATTTGTAAATACCAGAAAAGAGTATCATGCCGATGAAATTGGTGTTTTAAGATTAAATAAAGAATCTAAAAAAGAGATTAGTGCCGGTGATGTAGGGTATATTATATCAGGAATTAAAACCTCTAAAGAGGTTAAGGTTGGTGATACTATTACTCACACTAAAAGACCATGCGATAGCTCTATTTCGGGGTTTGAAGAGGTGAAACCAATGGTTTTTGCAGGGATATATCCTATTGATGCTGACGATTTTGAAGATTTAAGAGCCTCGCTGGAAAAACTTCAACTTAACGACGCTTCTCTTACATATCAACCGGAATCGTCTGTTGCTCTTGGATTTGGCTTCCGTGCCGGATTCCTCGGACTACTTCATATGGAGATTATACAAGAACGTTTGGAGAGAGAGTTTGATATGGACGTTATTACAACAGTTCCAAACGTTTCGTATAATGTATATCTAAATAATGGTGAGAGCTTAGAAATTCATAATCCATCCGGACTTCCGGATTTATCGCTTGTTAACCGTATTGAAGAGCCCTTTATTACGGCTTCTATAATCTCCAGAGCAGATATTGTTGGCCCTGTTATGACGTTATGTATAGGAAAACGCGGTATGCTTACAAATCAGGTTTATTTAACTGATAAACGTGTGGAATTAACATTTTCAATGCCTCTTGCCGAGATTGTATTCGATTTTTATGATAAACTAAAAAGTGTGTCAAAAGGATATGCCTCGTTAGATTATTCTATATCTGGTTACAAACCGGCAAAACTGGTGAAATTAGATATTTTGCTTAACAGCGAAAGTGTAGATGCGTTATCTACTTTAACACACGTTGATAATGCTCAACCGTTGGGGCGTAAAATGTGCGCAAAATTAAAAGAGCTTATTCCACGTCAGCAGTTTGATATCGCTATTCAAGCCGCTATTGGGGCAAAAATAATTTCTCGCGAAACAATAAAAGCAGTACGTAAAGACGTTACAGCAAAATGTTATGGCGGTGACATCACGCGAAAGCGTAAATTGTTAGATAAACAAAAGAAAGGTAAAAAACGTATGCGTCAAGTAGGAAATGTGGAAGTGCCACAAAAAGCCTTTTTAGCAGTTCTTAAACTCGACGACTAATATAATTACGAATTAAGAATTACGAATTACGAATTATGAATTACGAATGAATTAATTACGAGTGAAGCGGATTTGTTATTTGTTTCACTCGTTTTTTTTCTTCCTATTTATAAACGAATCTATAGTGTCGCCTATTAAATATCCAATAAGGCCTCCAAAAAAAATCATTGTGTACCAATTCGACTTAATTGCGCATGAGCCACTTGTGCATCCAACATATTTCCAATAAAAAAAACCACCTATAATACCTAGTATAATAAATGCAACACTATATATGTGTTCTGCTAAAAAGTTTTTCATCCGTTTATTTTTTAGACAGGATTTACATGATTAACATGTTTTTATCCGTTTATAATTTGTTTGCCCTGATACCAGTGCATTAAGATTTCTATTTAACATAATGTTTTCTTTGTCGATTTGTTTATTCATTCAATTTTTCATTCGCCATTCGTAATTCGTAATTAATTCAGTTTTTCTTTGTTTTTTTCAAAAACATTGTCCCTTTTTCTTGATAAAAAGGGACGGAAAAATCAAGGCTTACATAAAAATATTATTCTTCTCTTTGCAAAGCATAAGTTCGACCGGGTGATCTTCGAACAAGTTCTCAGCTTCCCGGTCTCTCTAATGCTTCGCTGCGAGCTGAATAACATTTTTCTGAATGCCAATCCAACTCATTACTTATTT
>JAYEOD010000061.1:0-24943 GCA_034722575.1 Bacteroidota bacterium
TGCGTAATGCTTTGCGTTATTTTCCTGTAAGTTTTCATAAAGAGTTAGCTTCGGAATTTGCAGAGGAGCTGAAAAAGTATGGCCGAATTTACATGCATCGTTTTCGTCCTGATTATGATATGTATGCTCGCCCTATCGATTGGTATCCGGGTAAATGCGACCAGGCAAAGTCTATTATGGTGATGATTCAGAATAATCTTGACCCAAAAGTAGCTCAGCATCCACACGAATTGATTACTTACGGTGGTAATGGTGCTGTATTTCAAAATTGGGCTCAATATCGTCTTACAATGAAGTATCTTGCCGAGATGACTGATGAGCAAACTATTACTATGTACTCAGGTCATCCAATGGGGATTTTTCCATCGCATAAAAATGCTCCGCGTGTTGTTGTTACTAATGGTATGATGGTTTCAAACTATTCGAAACCCGACGACTACGAAAAATTTAATGCGATGGGTGTTACACAGTACGGACAAATGACAGCCGGTTCGTTTATGTATATCGGCCCTCAAGGAATTGTTCATGGTACAACCATTACTTTATTAAATGCATGTAGAAAAATTTCTGAAAATGGTGAAGGTACTGAAGGGCGACTATTTGTTACTTCGGGTTTAGGAGGGATGAGTGGAGCACAGCCTAAAGCAGGTAATATTGCAGGTGTGGTTTCTGTTTGTGCTGAAATTAATCCTAATGCCGCATATAAGCGTCTTGAACAAGGATGGGTTGATGAGGTGATTGAGGATGTGGATAAATTAATAGATGCCGCATTAGAGTCGCAGAAGAAAAAAGAGGCTCGCTCATATGCTTTCTTAGGTAATATTGTTGATTTGTGGGAACGTCTTGATAAGAGAGGTGTTAAGGTTGACTTGGGTTCTGATCAAACATCATTACATATTCCATGGTCGGGAGGATATTATCCTGTTGATGTTAGCTTTGAAGAAGCAAATAAATTAATGGTTGAAAATCCTGCGAAATTTAAAGAGTTGGTTCAGGAATCGTTGCGCCGTCAGGTGAGAGCGGTTAATTCATTAGCAGAAAAAGGAATGTATTTCTTTGATTATGGTAATGCGTTTTTATTAGAGTCGTCGAGAGCCGGTGCTGATATTATGGCAGAAGATGGTGAGTTATTCCGATACTCTTCGTATGTTCAGGATATTATGGGCCCTATGTGTTTCGATTATGGATTTGGTCCTTTCCGTTGGGTTTGTACTTCGGGTAATCCAAAAGATTTAGAAACTACAGATAGAATTGCTACTGAGGTATTATCTAAAATTAAAGCTGTATCGCCAAAAGAGATTCAACAACAGATGGATGATAATATTCGTTGGATTAAGGGTGCTCAGGAAAATAAACTTGTAGTGGGTTCTCAGGCTAGAATTCTTTATGCCGATGCAGAGGGTAGAATAGAAATTGCGGCTGCTTTTAATGAAGCTATTAAGAGTGGAGAGATTTCTGCTCCTGTTGTTTTAGGAAGAGACCATCACGATGTATCGGGAACCGATTCTCCATACCGCGAGACTTCAAATATTTATGACGGATCGCAATTTACTGCTGATATGGCTATTCAAAATGTTATTGGTGATGGTTTCCGCGGAGCTACGTGGGTCTCTATTCATAATGGCGGTGGCGTTGGTTGGGGAGAAGTAACCAATGGTGGTTTTGGTATGGTGTTAGATGGTAGTAAAGAGTCTGATGATCGTTTAAGAATGATGTTGCACTGGGATGTGAATAATGGTATTGCCCGAAGAAGCTGGGCGCGTAACGAAGGAGCTATTTTTTCTATTAAACGCGAAATGGAAAAAACTCCCGAATTAAAAGCTACTGTTCCATTTATTGTGGATGATAATATTATTGATAGCGAATTTTAATATCAGTAATTTAAAATAAAAAAAAGAGGCTTCCGTTTTGGAAGCCTCTTTTTTTGTTTCAATATTTTGATGTGTATTTGGTATTATTCAACAATTAAGCGTTGTAATAATTCGTTTCCATTAATATTTATCTTGATAAAGAATAAACCGCTATTGTAATTTCCGGTGTTAAGCATAATAGCATGATTTCCGGTAGATAATTCGCCTTGATTATATTCAGAAATTTTTCTTCCATATACATCGAAAACAGTAACTGCTACATTAGCCGATTCAGCTAAATTTATATTTAAAGTAGCCTCTTCTTTAGCAGGATTTGGGAAAATGTTTATTGTAGTTGTTGAAGCAATATTATCAATTCCTGTACCGGAATGTGTAAAGAATTGTGTCTCTTCGCGACCACCAAAGTCACTATTGTTTTCAGCGATTATATTTTCCTGACTGTCTTTCAGTTGATAAACACCAACGCCATTACTAAAACCATCGTCTCCTGAGTCGTACATTATAAACGAATAACAATTTTCAGGATCTAAAGGAAGTTCAACTTGCATCTCTACAAATGTATTAGCATCTTCATAAGGTCCGCCTGAATACATAACATCGCCATCTGAATTTGTTAGTTCCCACGATAACTCTTCCGGATTCCCGTCAGTACGAACTATAAGAACCATTGTAGCTGTTGTGATGTCTGCATCAGTAAAAGTAGTTGATGCAGTATTGTTTGTTGGGAATTCATCATCAACACCATTAGGAGCACTTATTTCAATGGCAACTGTGTTTTCTTCGCCGGTTTCAAATTCTACTTCTTCAAGAGTAACATCTTCTGATTCCAGTAAAGCAAGGCTGCCTGTCCAGCTATATGTACTAGATACATTGTTAACAGAATAGTCGATAACAAGTGAAGTTAACTCTTCTTGACCGTAATTTTGAATTGTAACTACAGGAGTCATACTTCCAGTACAATTTGTAACAGGAACATTTTTGATATCTGCTATAGAAGCGTCAATATTAAGTCCTTCAAATGTATTTAAGGCAATCTTTTTTCCTTGCAGAATCTCTTTAGTAGAGTTGTCTTGTAGAAAAATTATTATCTCACAATTCTCATAATTCCAATTCTCTTCCAAGTCAAAACCGAAATTCACAGTAATAGTTTCATTATCTGTAAAATCAACATCTGTTCCATATTGATTGGGAATCATTAATCTTTCAACATGACTTAATTCAGTTTCACCCATCCATGATTCTGGGATATGAGATTCTGTTAATACAGCGTGCATTTTAATATTTGAAGCGTCTGAATCAGCTACTTTTGTTAAAGTAGTTTCAATTTCGTAATGAACAAACCCTGCGCTAGTACCAGTTGTTGTAATAGAATATGAACAAGGGATATTTTTTCTTAGATTATATTTTGTATTATATGTTCCGTATAAAGAACCACCACCTACAACTTTTTCCACACCATCAAATATTGATGTAGGGAATCCAGTGATGTTATAATAACTAATTCTAGAAGCACCTGCTGTGTTATCGTATTCATCACCACTTCCGCTATGATAAGCGATAGGGGCTAGATCAGCTCCGTTTTCTAGTAATTGATGAATAGCATCTGCCGCATCAGGGCAGTATCCGCACCATGTGCCAGTTCCTTCTTCAAGGATAACCATCTCTCTTTCTACTTGTTGGGCATTTACTGTTGTTAATGATAATGCAAAAATGAGTAGAGAAAATGTTAGTAAGTTTTTAATTTTCATAATTAGATTTTTTTATTAATAGTTTCGGTATTGTATTTATGACACCGGTATGTTATTTATGGTTGCCAGTAGAAATAAAAAAAATCTAATTATGTTGGGATAGATAATTGAAAGCCTGCCAATAAAGAGTTTTTTATTGGCAGGCTAAGTGTGGTATTGGTATTATAAGATTACTCTAAAGAGAATAGTTTTTTAATTTCATCTACTTTATCAAGTTTTTCCCAGGCGAAAAGATCTACAGTCTTTTCTACGCCTTGTATTATAACTTTTTTAGTAACATAATCTCTTCCCATATGTCCGTGAGCAGCAGTTTCGCTAAAGATAGGATTTTTTAATCCGAATTTTTTAATTATATCTGCCGGACGTAGATGGAAAATAGTGTCTATTTTTTCAGATATCTTGCCATCAGTAAAATCAACATTTGATTTACCGTATGTGTTAACATATAATCCAACCGGCTCTGCAACTCCAATGGCGTATGCAACTTGAACTAAAATCTCGTCTGCAACACCGGCTGCTACCATATTTTTTGCAATATGTCGTGCGGCGTATGCTGCGGAGCGATCTACTTTCGATGAGTCTTTTCCTGAAAAAGCTCCACCACCATGAGCGCCTTTTCCACCATAAGTATCAACAATAATTTTTCTTCCTGTAAGTCCGGTGTCGCCATGAGGACCGCCAATAATAAATTTTCCTGTCGGATTTACCAGCAGTTTGCAGTCGTCTCCAAACAAATCTCTTTGCGATTTTGGTAGTCTGTTTAATACTCTTTGTAATAAGATGTTTTTTACATCTTCTTTTATCTTAGCTAACATCTTTTCATCATCACTATCAAAAGGATCGTGTTGTGTAGAGAGAACAATAGTATCGATTCTTAATGGGTTGTCATTATCGTCATACTCTATCGTTATTTGCGATTTTGCATCCGGACGAAGGTATGTCATCTCTTTGCCCTCGTTGCGAAGAGCAGAATGTTCTTGCATAAACATATGGGCTAAAACAATAGGAAGTGGCATAAAATCTTCGGTTTCGTTGTTAGCATAGCCAAACATCATTCCTTGATCGCCGGCTCCTTGTTCTTCTTCGTTGTTTCTTTCAACGCCTTGGTTGATATCTGAAGATTGTTCGTGAAGGGTGGACATTACGCCACATGATTCTGAGTCGAAACGATAATCACTTTTTGTGTAACCTATTTTCTTAATTACTCTTCTTGCTACTTCTTGAACATCAACGTAAGCATTTGTTTTTATCTCTCCACTGAGAAAAACTAATCCTGTTGTAACTAATGTCTCAACAGCTACTTTCGATTCAGGGTCTTGTTTTAGAAATTCATCTAATAAGGCATCTGAAATTTGATCCGATATCTTATCAGGGTGTCCTTCAGAAACAGATTCTGATGTAAAATAATATGACATGTGTATTTTTTTATGTAAAACGTATTGTGGAAAGGAGATTGAATATAGCTGGAAGAATTCTTTTTTTTAGCATTTTTTCCAGTGGTTGCAATCAATCAAATTTATCCACTTCAAGACACAAAAGTATAAAAAAAAATAAGGAGAGGATTTTTTTTTGATATTTTTTTTAAAATTATAAGTAGCTATAAAGAAGCGATATTTAGTGCTTGAAACAGTGGTGTTTGTATAATAATACACATATGCCTATTTAAAGTCTGTCTATAAACACTATTTAGTAAGACGTTGAAATACCTGTTCTAAAGTGTTTGTCTCTTTATTCAGACTGATAATAGTGAGGTTTTTGTCTATAGCATATTTGAATAATTCGGGACGGATATCTTTTTTTGTTGACGATTCAACAATCCATTTTGTTGAACTGATTTTTTTTGTGTGTAAAAGGCCTTCTATATTTGGTTTAAGCTCATTAAGAGGGGTGTCGAATTCAACTGTGATTATGTTTTTTTCTCCAAAAATTTTTGAGATGTTGCCGGTGGCATCATCTGCTACTACAGCTCCTTTTTTTATAATAATAACCCTGCTGCACATTGCTTCAACTTCTTGCATGATGTGTGTGGAAAGAAGTACTGTTTTTTCTTTACCAATTGTGCGTATTAAATTTCTGATATCGCTTAATTGATTTGGGTCGAGCCCGGATGTTGGTTCGTCGAGGATTAATACTTTTGGATCGTGGATTAATGCCTGAGCAATGCCAACACGCTGTTTATATCCTTTAGAAAGAAATCGAATTTTTTTATTTTGTTCTATAGTAAGTCCTGTAAGTTCTATAATTTCTTGAATGCGTTTTTTAGGATTTTCAATGTTATGAATACCTGCAACAAAAAATAAGTACTCCTTAATATACATATCGGGGTAAAGAGGGTTGTTTTCGGGTAGATAACCTATTTGTTTACGAATATCAATAGAATTGTCGATAATATCCATGCCATTAACAGAAACAGAACCTTTAGACGGAGGGATAAAACAAGTGATAATTTTCATTAATGTAGATTTACCGGCTCCGTTAGGGCCTAATAAACCAACCACTTCGTTAGAGTTAATCTCTAAATTGATATTATTTAATGCTTTTTGTTGTCCGTAATATTTTGATAGGTTGTTAATTTTTATCGACATAGTGTGTTTTTTTATCTTTTCGGATGCGAAATTAGTGATTTATTAAATAGATTAACAAAAGAAATGTTGTTGGTGAAAAAAATCCACATCACGAAAAGTAAAAAGAAACAAATAATAGACCTCTGAAAATTTCGTCATCTATTTAATGGCCAATTTGAGTGTTGAATATTAATATCAATTGAACATCAAAATACCCGATAAATCCTTCATTTTTTCCGGTTTTACCGCACTTCAAATTTGAATCGTAGCTGTTACTATGCTTAAAATTTGAAGGTTGTAAAACAGAAAAATATCTTGAATTTATGTCGACCATTTTGAAATTAAATTGGTGTAAGTGGTTAGTTGAAGTTTCGTGTTTTTATTAATTTATTGATTGCTACTGTTTTATCGCGGTTTTTTGCCTTTGAAATTTTTTGCACAGTGTTTAAAATTGAGGTTTTTTTAAACAAGCCTTTGAGGAGTGTAGAAATTATTTTTTTATAAAATATTTTGCGCCAAAGATTTAAGCGTGTTTATAAATATTATATATTTGCACCTCGGTTTTAAAGGTAGAGTTCTACAACTGGTGTTTTTGGATTTATGATATTTATCGAATTTTATAGGTAAATTTGTGAATTTCAAATAAGAACGCTATCTTTGCACCCCATTTTATATAGGTGGAATAAGAAACGAAATATTAGAAATGGATATTAGTTACAAAACAGTTAGCGCAAACGACAAAACTGTCAATAAAGAATGGTTGCTTATTGATGCAACAGATGCTCATGTAGGGCGTTTAGCGGCGAAAGTGGCTTACTTATTGAGAGGAAAACACAAGCCTGAGTTTACACCACACGTAGATTGTGGCGACAACATTGTGATAATCAATGCTGAGAAGGTTGTGTTTACGGGAAACAAAATGACAGATAAAGAGTATGTTACTTTTTCAGGATATCCTGGAGGACAAAAGAAAATTACTCCTATAAATGTTTTAGAGAAATTCCCAGAGAGAATCATCGAACATGCTGTAAGAGGTATGCTTCCAAAGAATCGCTTAGGAAGAAAGGTTTTCAAAAACATGAAAGTATATGCTGGAGAAGCGCACCAGCAAGAGGCTCAAAAGCCAAAATTAATTAGTTTAAACGAAATTAAATAAGAAAAATGGAAGTAATAAACGCTGTCGGCAGAAGAAAGACTGCTATCGCACGAGTTTATTTAACTCCTGGAAGTGGGAAAGTTACTATTAACAAAAAGTCTTTTGAAGACTATTTTCCTATTGAAGGTGATCGAAAGCTTATTTTAAAACCATTTGTGCTTACTGAAACAGAAGGTAAGTATGACTTAGTAGTTCGTCTTAATGGCGGTGGTACAACTGGTCAAGCAGATGCTATGAAATTAGGTATCGCAAGAGCGTTAAATGAAGTAGATGGAGAGTTTCGTCCGGTATTAAAAGAGAATGGTTTTCTTAGACGTGATGCCCGTATGGTTGAACGTAAGAAACCTGGTCAAAAAGGTGCACGTAAAAAATTCCAATTCAGCAAGCGTTAATTTCATGTTTTTTCAATATATTGAAAAAATGTTTAGTATCTAAATTATTCAGATTCTCATTATTGTGAGACTACTAGATAATTGATTTTAACGGAATGTAAACATTAAAAACAATCAAAATGCCTAGAGTAAATTTTGATCAATTATTAGATGCAGGTGTGCATTTCGGACACCTGAAAAGAAAGTGGAATCCTAGTATGGCTCCTTATATTTTTATGGAGCGTAATGATATTCACGTAATAGACTTGTACAAGACTCAAGCAAAACTTGAAGAAGCAGCTGATGCAATGAGACAAATAGCAAAATCTGGTAAAAAGATTTTATTTGTTGCAACAAAAAAGCAGGCTCAAGATATTGTACAAGAAAAAGCTAAGGCTGTAGGGATGCCTTTCATGACTGAGCGTTGGCCGGGAGGTCTTCTTACTAACTTTGCTACAATTCGTAAAGCAGTTAAGAAGATGTCTTACATCGATAAGTTGATGAAGAACCCTGCTACTTTAAAAAATATAGCAAAACGTGAGCGTCTTCAAATTACACGTGAGCGTGAGAAGCTGGAGAAGCAATTAGGTGGTATTGCTGATTTAAACAGATTGCCTTCTGCGTTATTTGTTGTTGATATTAACAAAGAGCATATTGCTATAAAAGAGGCTCGTAAATTGAATATCCCTACTTTTGCAATGGTAGATACAAATTCAGATCCAACTCTTGTGGATTTCCCTATCCCTGCTAATGACGATGCATCAAAGTCTATCGCACTTATTCTTGACGTGGTAGTTAAGGCTACTGAAGAAGGTCTTATGGAGAGAAAAGCTGAGAGAGCTGAGAAAGATGAGAAGATAAGGAAAGATAAAGAAGCTAAGAAGCAGGAAAAGCAATTAGCTGAAGCTAAAAAGGCTGAAGAGAAGAAGGCTGAAGCTAAAAAAGCTGAAGAGGAGAAGGCTGAAGTAAAAACTGAAGAGGTGAAGAAAACAGACTCGGAAAAGGAGTAATTCAATAATATCTTAAAAGAAATTAACATGGCGAAAATAAGTGCTAAAGAAGTAAATGAGCTTCGTAAAAGAACGGGCGTTGGCATGATGGACTGTAAAAAGGCTCTTCAGGAAGCTGAAGGCGATTTTGATAAGGCTATTGAAATTCTTCGTAAAAAAGGTCAGAAGTTGGCTAACAAGCGTGCTGATAGATCTGCAAACGAAGGTTATGTTATTGCAAAAGCTTCTCAGGATGGGAAATTTGCAGCAATGATGATGTTGAATTGCGAAACTGACTTTGTTGCTAAGAATAGTGATTTTGTTGCCTTTGCTAATAAACTAATTGATATAGCTATTGTTAACAAAGCTGCTAATCTTGATGAGTTTAAAGCAATTAAATTAGATGATAAAACTGTTTCAGAAGCTGTTATTGAAATGGTTGGACGAACTGGTGAGAAACTGGAATTGTCTGCTTATAATAGTCTTTCTGCTGAATCGGTAGCTGTTTATAATCACCAAGGAAATCGTCTTGCTTCAATATTGAGTATGAATATTCCTATTACTGATGCTATTGTTAAGGTTGGTCATGAGGTTGCTATGCAAATTGCAGCAATGAATCCTGCCGGTCTTGATGAAAGTGACGTGCCGGCTGAAATTCTTGAAAAAGAACTTGAGATCGGAAGAGAGCAAGCTCGTAAAGAAGGTAAGCCGGAACAAATCATCGAAAAAATTGCTCAAGGTAAATTAAATAAATTCCTTAAGGAAAATACTTTGGTAAACCAAGAGTCAATTCGTGAAGCTAAAACTTCTGTTAAGGATTATCTTAAAAAGACTGATAAAGATCTTGCTGTTACTAAATTTTTCCGTTTAGAATTAGGAGAGTAATAATACAGATTTTATTAAATAAAAAAAGGCTGAAATCATTTGATTTCAGCCTTTTTTAGTTTAATGCTATGATGTTTTATTAGCTTAACAGCTCTTTTATAAGAGAGGAGACTATCTTATTGTCTGCTTTTCCGGCAAGTTGTTTTGAAGCCATTCCCATTATCTTCCCCATATCTTTCATTGAGGAAGCACCTTCGTTTTTAATAATAGAGTTAATTACCTCACGCACTTCCTTCTCGTCCATTTGTGCCGGAAGAAAATTTTCTATAATTTGTGCTTGATATAATTCATTTTCAGCTAATTCTTCGCGATTTTGCTCTTTATAAATTATAGCACTCTCTTTTCTTTGCTTTACAAGTTTTTGTAGTAACTTTAGTTCAATGCTCTCAGGAACTTCTGTTGTAGAGGTGTCTCTACCTGTTTTTTCGAGTAGCAGTGCTGCTTTTATTGCTCGTAGTGCCTCAAGCTTGCGTTTGTCTCTGGAACGCATTGCTTGTTTTATATCCTCGTTAATTATTTTTTCTAAACTCATAATTTATGTTTTTAAATTTCAGCGATACAAAAAAACGTCAAGAAATAGTTCTTGACGTTTTTGTAATTATTTAGTCTATATTTTTATGTATATAGCTATTGTTTTTTTTAATAATTGTTTCGTTATTTTTGTTTACAGATACCTGATAGTCTGTATTGTGCTCTTCGTCAGATGTTGGAGTATTATCAAGAATTATACCTTTACGTTTATATGCTGATTCTGAATGCATTTTTTCCTGCTGTTTTTTAGTCAACGGAGTAGCACTGTAATGTCTTAGCTGTTTTACTCTTTCGCTAGCATTTATTTGTGATTTGTCGTAAACAGAATCTCTGTTATTTGGATATATATTGTTGATTTTTTTAACTTTCTTTTTTGTAAAAGTAAAGGGTTGTTCCTCTTTTGGTAAATCGTTGTTTATATTGTTAATCTCTTCATGAATAGGCTCGTCATCTTGCGTGAAATTGTTGTCAGAATTGATTTTAGAAGGCGTTGTTGTCGGCTTTACGTTAGTCGGAGTCTCTATTATATCATCATGATTATTAATTTTGTTAAAAGAGAGATCCTCTTCTTGTGAAGTAGATTCGATTTCAGGAAGAGTATTTTCTTCTTTTATTACCGGTTGTTGAGGGTATTCGAACTCGATATTTTCAGGTGTTTGAGATTCTGTCTCAATTTTTTCCCCGGTTTCAAAGTCGTAAACAACTTTTTTTGTAGGTTCTTGAATATCTAAATCAACTAACGATGTTGATTCGTTGTTTTGATTGGGAGTTTCTGGTAAATTTGGAGTTTTATTTTGTTGAATCGGAGTGTCAAAAGAGAATGAGTTGTTAGTAGTTTCGTTATTGCTTTTCTTGTATAAGTTATGAATAACTTTTGTATCTTCTTTTTTAGTCTCTTGTTGTTTTTCGAATCCTGTGGCAACTAAAGTAATTTTGATGTTTTTCCCTAATGTTTCATCTATTCCTGTGCCCCATATCACATCTGAGTCGTCACCGGCTTTATCTGTAATATATTCTGCAATATCAGTAACTTCATTAAGCGACATTTCTTCGGTTCCTGATGAGATATATAACAAGATGTTTGCAGCTCCTTTAATGTTGCTATCTGCTAAAAGAGGCGACGAAAGAACTGCTTCGCTACATTTAATTGCACGATCTTCTCCTTCGGCAGTGGCAGTACTCATAATTGATTTGCCGCCATTTTCCATTACTGTTTTAACATCTTCAAAGTCAACATTAATAATACCTGTTACGGTAATTAATTCGGCTATACCTTTTGATGCAGTGGTTAAAATATTATCTGCTTTAGCAAAAGCCTCTTTAAGCATCATTTCGGGATGAATGTCTCTAAGTTTATCGTTAACGATAATAAGGATTGTGTCAACGTTTTTTCTTAGCTCTTCGATGCCTTGTTGAGCTTGTAATTTGCGTCTTTTTCCTTCGAAAGAAAAAGGGATAGTAACAATTGCGATAGTTAATATGCCAAGTTCTTTGGAAACGGAAGCTATTACCGGAGCAGCACCAGTGCCTGTTCCACCACCCATTCCAGCAGTGATAAAGAGCATTTGTGTGTTTTTTTCCAGAACTTCGCGTATTTCGTCTATGCTTTCTAGAGCTGCTTCGCGTCCTATGGAAGGTTTATTACCGGCTCCGCGACCTGTTTTTCCCAGCGCTATTTTTTTTGGTACAGGACTGTTTTTTAATGCTTGCTCATCGGTGTTTGCAATAATAAAATCTACATCTTTAATTCCTTCTTGGAACATATTGTCAACAGCATTATTTCCGCCGCCGCCTACACCAATGACTTTAATAATATTATTTGAGGAATGGTTGAATTTTAACATTTTATGTCGCTTATGTTTTCTTTAAAATTATTTAAAAATATTGTTTGTTTTTGTGTTGAATAAAATAGTTATTCACAATCAATAGTTAATTACTTGTAGTTGTCTTCTTCAAAAAGATCGATGATTTTCTTTAAGAATTTATTCGAAACTTTTGGTTTGCGAATTGTGTCTTTAAAGGAATCTTCTGATGTCTCTACTGTTTCTGTTAAATCCGAGGATTTTTTTAATTCTTCCTCTTTTTGAGATTCATTTTCTTTAATACCATTATATACCAAACCTATAGCGGTGGCGTACATAGGAAGTGTTATCTCTTTTTGAGTGCCACTTGCCAGATGCTCGGTAGGGTATCCGATACGAGTGTCCATTCCTGTAACAAATTCAGTAAGTTCGCGGATATGCTTAAGCTGTGCTCCTCCGCCTGTTAAAACAATGCCTCCAATAAGTTTGTTTTCGTATCCCGAATTTTTAATTTCAAAATATACTTGTTCAATAATCTCTTCTATTCGTGCTTGAATAATGCTGGATAGATTTTTTAATGAGATCTCTTTTGGAGGTCTTCCGCGTAATCCGGGAATGGAAACCACCTCTTCTATGCGGTTTTTATTTGATAGGGCAGAGCCAAATTTTACTTTTAAATCTTCGGCATGTCTTTTTATAATGGAACATCCTTCTTTTACGTCTTCAGTAATAGCAGAGCCTCCAAAAGGAATTACAGCTGTATGACGTAATATTTTTTCTTGAAAAATAGTGATATCTGTAGTGCCACCTCCTATATCTACTAAAACAACACCAGCCTCTTTTTCCTCTTCATTTAAAACAGAATCGGAAGAAGCTAGAGGTTCTAGTATTAATTTATCGCATGTTAGTCCTGCTTTGTTAACACATTTTATAATGTTTTTTACAGCCGCAGTTAATCCTGTTATAATATGAAAATTGGCTTCTAATGTGTTGCCCATCATACCAACAGGTTGTTTTATTCCCGGCTCATCATCCAAAGTAAATTCTTGTGGAATTACTGAAATAATCTCTTCTCCGGGTTTAATGCCAACATTATACATGCTATTTATAAGGTCATCAATATCTTTATTATCAATTTCCTCTTCGCTATTGTCGCGTATAATACTTCCCCTGTGTTGATGACTCTTAATATGTTGCCCTGCAATTCCTACTTTAACAACCTCAATAGTAACATTCGATTTTCTTTCTGCTTCTTCTACGGCTTTTTTAATTGAAGCTACAGTGTTATCGATGTTTATTACAACACCACGCTTTACACCAATAGACTCTGCTTTGCCATATCCAAGGATTTCGATTTTACCTTTATCATTTTTTCGACCTACTATAGCCGCAATTTTGGTAGTACCAATATCCAGTCCAACTATTATTTCATTTTCATTACTATTCGTATGCATAACCGTTATATTTTAGAACATACAATTTGATTCTTGTATTTCAGGTTAATTTGTTTGTATTTCCAGCCATTATTTCTAATGGCTTGTTTGTAGAAAGCTTCTAGTTTTTCGAATTTGTTTTTGTATCCGAAAATGTCGCCAAAGATAATTATTTGTTCGCCAATTTTAGGTGTAATTTCGTATTCCTGCTTAGTGTTGATGTATATTTGGTCTATCTGAGCATTTAAAAAGACTTGTTTATCAATGTAGTTAGCTAAGATAAAAATATCTTTAAAATTTTTTAAATTTTTAGAATTATAGATATTAACATTATTTGTTAATAAGTCGTTATCAGGTATGTTTTTTATGTGTCCGCTTACTATAATAACGCGTGCAGGATGTTTTGGGTTTACCGGTAGTAAGTTACCTTTTCTATCGATATAAAAATCTTGTCTGCCTGTGTTTATTATTCTTACTAGTGGCGAAAAGGGTTTTATTTTTATTTCTAGTGTACTTGATAAGCTGATATACACATCGGCATCTTGAATGTAGGGATTTTGTTTTAATGTTTTTTCAAGAAGTTCGGTATTGATATTTTTGTTTTGTAATCCTGCTAAAGAGTCGTATTTTGAATATATTATTTTTTCAATATTTTGTTTTGAGATGATAGTTTCTCCATAATCTGATGATAAAGTTATTTCAACCGATTGGCAAATTGCTTCGTCGTGAAATTTATTTGCATAAAATATAACGAAACCAAATGCTATACTTGCTGCAAACCATAATGTGATATGAAGTATTTTTTTAATCATTGTATTTAGTCTTTAGCAGTTGTTCAATAGGTTTTATTAATCTGTCAATATCTCCTGCTCCTAATGTTAGGAGTATGTCTGTTTTTAATGTGGAAACTTTTTTAATTATTTCGTCTTTCTCTAATAATGATTTTTTCTTTATGGATATTTTATCCAGAAGAAATTTTGATGTTATACCCGGAATTGCCTCTTCGCGAGCAGGATAAATGGGCAGCAAAATAACTTCGTCTAACATACTCAAACTGGTAGCAAATTCATCTGCAAAATCGCGTGTTCGGGTAAAAAGATGTGGCTGGAAAATTCCTGTTATTGTTTTGTTAGGATAAAGGTTTTTTACAGCCTCTATGCACGATTTTATTTCGTTTGGATGGTGTGCATAGTCGTCGATATAAGTTATTGTGGCATGTTTATAACGATAGTCAAATCTGCGTTCTACTCCCTTAAAAGTTTTTAATCCGGAAATTATTTTTTCGTTGGGGATGTGCAAAAGTTTTGCTATGGCAGATGCAACCAGCGAATTTAAGGCGTTGTATCTTCCCGGTAACGGAAAAGAGACCTCTTTTAGCAGCTCCTCTTGTAACAAATAGTCTAAAATATGTATTCCATTATGATACCCTTTTGTGGTTACCGAAAAAGCGGTTTTTGTATTGTATCCGTATTCAAGAAAATTGATATTAGACTTTGTTACAGCGGGCAATTGATCTAGAACAATTGCTGTTCCGTTTGGTCTTATATTATCAAGAAATTCGTTGAAAGTGTCCTCTAGTGCATTTTTATTATCGTATATGTCTAAATGATCCGCATCCATAGAGGTTATGACAGCAATATCCGGACTTATCTTCAGAAAAGATCGGTCGTATTCGTCGGCTTCTACAACAACTATTTCGGTGTTTTTGGAT
This sequence comes from Bacteroidota bacterium, assembly GCA_034722575.1. Classification (GTDB taxonomy): domain Bacteria; phylum Bacteroidota; class Bacteroidia; order Bacteroidales; family JAIPAH01; genus JAIPAH01. The sequence goes on from JAYEOD010000061.1 coordinate 15,062, forward strand.
ATAATGCAATTTGAATTGAAATTTTTGGCAATGCCTCCAATAAAAGCGGAGACATTTTTTCCGGCATGATTCAATAAGTGAGCTACCAGCGAAGTTACAGAGGTTTTTCCGTGTGTTCCGGCTATGGCAATAGTGAAGTGCTCTTTCGAGATCATACCTAATATTTCGGCTCGCTTAAATAGTGGTGTTTTGCGGTTTTTTATAGCCTGAAATTCTAAAAGTGAATTTGGAATAGCGGGCGTATAAATAACCATGTCGATATTGTCAGGAATCTTATTAGGATTATCTTTATAGTGAATCGTCATTCCTTCTTCCGATAATTTTTGAGTGAGTGGGGAAGGGGTTTTGTCATAACCGTGTACGTCGATATTACGTGAATTGAAATAACGCGCCAGGGCGCTCATTCCTATGCCGCCAATTCCTAAAAAGTATATTTTATGTAGATTTTTTATATCCAATGTTTACTGTTTTATGTTTTTTAATATTTCTTTCGCAATGGTTTCTGTAGCATTTGGTTTGGCGAAAAATTTAATGTTTTTTTCCAGTTTTGTTATCTCCAATTCGTTTTTTAATAATGTAGTAATGGTATTGTAAAGATCTTTATTAGTATCGGAGTTTTTAATTAATTTGGCAGCGTTTTTTTCAACTAACTGTAAAGCATTTTTTGTTTGATGATCTTCGGCTGCTGTGGGTAAAGGGACAAAAACACACGCTTTTCCTGTTATGCTTAACTCTGCAATAGACAGGGCTCCGGCTCTGGAGACAACAATATCTGCAGCAGCAAAAGCATCGTCGATGTTATTGATAAATACAAAAGGTTTTACTCCCGAAATATTTAATCGTTTAATATCGAATTTTGCTTGTTGTATATAATGTTTTCCTGTTTGCCAGATTAATTGAATGTCATCGTTATGGTATTTATCGAGATGATTATGGATAGCTTCGTTTATAGCACGGGCTCCTTGACTGCCTCCCATAATAAATACGGTTGGTTTATTTTCATCGAGATGGAATATTTTTCGTGCTCTGCTTTTTGTTTTAAGTTCTCTGAGTAGTGATAATCTTATTGGGTTTCCTGAAAAAATGGTTTTTTCTTTTGCAAAAAAAGAGTCCATATTTTCATATGCCACAAATATTTTCACAGCTTTTTTTGCTGATAATTTATTTGTAATTCCGGGAAAAGAATTTTGCTCCTGTAAAAACGTAGGAATGTTTCTGTTTTGAGCAATGCGTAGTGTAGGACCGCTGGCATAGCCGCCAAAACCTACTACAGCATCGGGTGCGAATTGTTTAATTGTTTTACGTGCTTTAAAAAGGCTGTAAAGCAACATAAAAGGGAATTTCAGATTTTGTAATGAGAAATTTCTTTGTATTCCCATTATAGGTAGCCCTACAATATCGTATCCTGCTTCAGGAACTTTTTCCATCTCCATGCGACCTGTTGCTCCAATGAAAAGTATTTTAGCTTTTGGATGCAGTGTTTTAATTTTATCTGCAACAGCTAAAGCAGGAAGAATATGTCCTCCTGTTCCTCCTGCGCTGAAAATAATCTTTATATTTTCTTTTTTATTCATACTAACTCTCCTCTTCAATAAATTCTTCACTTTTTTTAGTGTTAAGCTCTAGTTCATTGCTACGGCTAATTGCCTGTATTATGCCAAATGAAACAAGTATTGTTATTACAGATGTTCCTCCCATACTGATAATTGGTAATGTTTGTCCGGTAACGGGTAGTAAACCTACTGAAACTCCCATATTAACCATAGCCTGGAAAGAAACCATAAAGCTAATGCCAAATACTGTTAGTTTTCTGAAATTGGTTTTACTTTTGTTAGATATTTGTATTGCCCGAAACAGTAGTGCCAGATAGAGTGAAAGGATAAATATTCCTGAAAATATTCCGTATTCTTCTATAATAATAGCATAGATAAAATCATTATGTGCTTGAGGGAGAAAAAATCTTTGAGTACTTTTTCCCGGAGTTTTCCCAAACCATCCGCCTGTGGCAACTGCCATTTTAGCTTGATTGCTTTGCCATTGTGCATCTTTTGATTGTTCGGCGGTGTTAGAAGAGGTGTATGTCTCTATTCTTTTTTTCCATGTGCCAAATCTGCCAACTTCGGGAAATGCATTTATTGCCATCCATAAAATACCCAGAAATATAATTACTGTACCGGCTAAAAGTAGTAAGTGTTTTATTGATGTGCGCCCGACAAAGAGTAAAAGCACGCTAGAGACAAAAACTAATGCCGATGTTGAAAAGTTTCCGACAAAAATAAAGCCACAAACAAGTGCTATGGGGATAAGTAGTTTTACAAAGGTGTTAAACTCTTTTATAGTTTTTTGGTTATTAGCAATCAATCGGGCAAGAAAGATTATTAAAATAAATTTTGCCGGGTCGGATGTTTGAAATGAGTTGAGAATTGGTACCTGTATCCAACGCGATTCGTTACCAAAAATCATTGTAAATAACAGGGCAGGGATAATTACGAAAATACCTAGTTGCGATAGTCCTGATATTACTGATGGTTTTAGTTTGTGTGTAAAGTAGGCGGCAACCCAGCCAATTATTAAAAATAGTATCTGTCTTTTTAAATAATATTCTGTATCTCCTCCTTGAAGTTTATATGCTAAATTACATGAAGAACTATATACCGATACAATGGAGAAAATAGACAGGAAAAACATTATAACCCAAATGGCTCTGTCTCCTTCAAAATTTGCTTTGTATTTTCTAAAATTCATATAAGTAATAGTTTGTGTTATTGTTTACAAGAGATACGTTAAAAGAAAATATCGGATTATATTTTTCTGGTAAAATATTTAAACTGATCTCCTCTGTCATCATAATTTTTAAAAAGGTCGAAGCTGTTACACGCCGGCGAGAGTAGTACAGCGTGATTGTTTTCTGCTAAAGAGTATGCGCCCTTTACAGCCTCTTCCATAGATTGTGTTTCGTAAATAGTGTCAAAAATCCCACTAAATTCTTTTATTATTTTGGTGTTATCTTTTCCAATACAAATTATTGCTTTGACCTTTTCTTGAACTAATGGTATTAGTTTAGAGTAGTCGTTTCCATTGTCTTCGCCACCGGCAATCCATATAATTGGTTTGTTGATACTCTCTAAAGCATACCAAGTACTGTTTATTTTAGTTGCTTTTGAGTCGTTTATAAACTCTATACCGTGTATGGTGGAGACAGATTCTAAGCGATGCTCAATATTTTGAAAGTCGGATAAGCACTGTTGAATGTTGCTTTTTCTGATATCGAGTAAACGAGAGGTTATTCCCGCAGCCATTGAATTGTGTTTGGTGGTTTTGCCTTGCAATGCTAATTCTTCTAGGGTCATAATATTTTTTTATATAAAATAAGTTTGTTTTTATCTTTTGTTTATTATCTGATTTTTAATGTTACGATTGTTAGAATGGCCAGCATAATTCCTATAATCATAAATCGTTGTACGATTTTTGGCTCCGGATATCCTAGCTTTTGATAATGATGATGTAGCGGAGACATCTTAAATATTCTGCGTCCTTCGCCATGTTTTTTCTTTGTGTATTTGAAGTAGCTTACCTGAAGCACAACAGATAGATTTTCTGCTAAAAATATCCCGCAAAGGATAGGGATAAGAAGCTCTTTTCGAATCATTATTGCAAAAACAGCAATAACTCCTCCTAATGTAAGGCTGCCTGTGTCGCCCATAAATACTTGCGCAGGATAGGAGTTGTACCATAAAAATCCAATACTTGCTCCAACAAAAGCACTGATATAAATGGTTAATTCGCCAACATTAGGGATGTACATTATATTCAGATAATCGGAGAAAACAATATTGCCGGAAATCCATGCCAGAAGACCTAAAGTGGCTCCTATTATAGCTGAAGTTCCTGTTGCTAACCCATCTATTCCATCGGTTAAATTGGCTCCATTAGAGACAGATGTGACTATTAATATTATGATAGGGATAAATATCAGGAAGGTGTATTTTCCTGCTCCTTTGCCTAGCCATGAGATTAAAATTCCGTAGTCGAATTCGTTATTTTTTACGAATGGAATTGTTGTTTTTGTTGATTTTATTGGTTCGGTATATCTTTCATATACTGTATTTGCTGCAGCAGATGTACTGTTTGCGATTTGTGTAGCTGTCTTTTCGTGGGTTTGTAGCTTTTCTTTAATAACAATGTCTTCGTTAAAATACATTGTTACACCAACTACAATACCTAAAATTACTTGTCCTAAAATTTTAAATTTTCCGGCTAAACCCTTTTTGTCTTTTCTAAAAACTTTGATGTAGTCATCTATAAAGCCAATGATTCCAAGCCATATGGTTGCGAATAGGATTAGTAAAATGTAAATATTATCGAGTTTAGCAAATAGTAATGTTGGTATTACAATGGCTCCTATAATAATTAAACCTCCCATTGTAGGAGTGCCTTGTTTTTCTGTTTGACCGGAAAGTCCGAGATTGCGAACAGTTTCGCCAACTTGTTTTTTTACTAACAGGCGTATTAGGCTTTTCCCAAAAAGAAGAGATATCAACAGCGATGTGATTGCTGCTCCGGCTGCCCGGAAAGAGATATATTGAAACATTCCTGCTCCAGGAAAATTAAACGCTTTGTCAAGATGTTCGAACAAATAGTATAGCATGGTTTTATTTAATGTATTCGTTAATAATTTCTTTGTCGTCAAAATGTTGTTTCACACCATTTATCTCCTGATACTTCTCATGTCCTTTTCCTGCTATAAGAATAATATCGCCTGGATTAGAGAGAAAACATGCTGTTTTAATGGCCTCTTTTCGAGAGGTGATAGAGATTACCTTGCCTTTTGCTTCTGCCGGAATCCCTTTTTCAATATCTCTGATAATGGTATCAGGATCTTCGTTGCGAGGATTGTCGGAAGTGAGAATCACTTTGTTGCTCAAGGTGGCGGCTATTTTTCCCATAATTGGACGCTTTGAAGAGTCTCTGTCTCCACCGGCGCCAATTACAGAAATTAGTGTTTCGTTATGTGTTCTGGATTCATTGATAGTCTCCAGTACATTTTTTAACGCATCGGGTGTGTGGGCATAATCTATAATAACTATCCTGCCTTCGGTTGATTTTGTGTAGTCGAAGCGTCCTTCTACAGTTTTTAAATTGCTTATAGATGTTAATACTTCTGTGATGTTTTCGCCTAAAAGTATAGCGGTGGCGTATGTTGCCAGTAAGTTGTAAGCATTGAATCTTCCAACGAGCCGGCACCAAACCTCCAGATTATTTATCTGTAAAGAAAATCCTTCTAGTTCGTTTGATAAAAGTTTTGCCTTAAAATCAGCATTTCTGTTTAGTGCGTAAGTGTATTTTTTTGCCTTTGTGTTTTGTAATAATATATTTCCGTTTTTGTCGTCGATATTTGTTAATGCCCATGATGTTTTTGGTAGATTATCGAAAAATATTTTTTTTGCGTATAGATACTCTTTGAAAGTTTTGTGATAATCTAAATGGTCTTGTGTTAGGTTCGAAAATATTCCTCCAACAAAGTGTAGCCCAAAAATCCTGTCTTGATGAATGGCGTGTGAGCTGACTTCCATAAAACAATGAGTAACTCTGTTTTTTACCATGTTATGTAGTAACTCATTTAATTTTATAGGGTCGGGCGTTGTGTGTGTTGCAGGGAAAATATTATCGTCGATTTTGTTTTCTATTGTAGATATTAAACCGCAAGAGTATCCTAAATCTCTGAAAAGATTGAATAATAAAGTAACAGTGGTTGTTTTTCCATTGGTTCCTGTTATGCCAACCAGATTTATTTTTTTTGACGGGTTGTTATAGTAGTTAGATGCTATTAAGCTAAGTGCTTTTCTGGAGTTGTTGGTTTTAATATAGGTTATATTGTCAGATAGTTGTTTGGGAAGCTCTTCGCAAACAATTGCTGAAACACTGTTTTTTTCAACCTCGCTAATGAATTTGTGTCCATCGGCTTGTGTGCCTTTTACAGCAATAAAAAGACTTTCTTTTTCGCACTTGCGTGAGTCGAAAGAGATATTCTCTATTTCACGATTTATTGATCCAACAATTTCTGTTGAGTCAACTCCTTTTAATATGTCTTTTAAATTTTTTTTCATTGTTATGATAGATGTAAAACAATTTTTCTTCCTGTTGTGGCTTTTGTTCCGGGAATGATTGATTGTCTTCGTACTTTCCCTTTTCCGTATATTGTTACGTTTAACTCAAGTTTTTCAAGAATATATATAGCATCTTTAATTCCCATTCCTCTTACGTTAGGAATAATATTTTCTTTAAATTTTCTGATGCCAAATTGCACTGTGTCTTGTATGCGTGTGCTTATTACCCACTCTGCTTCTGAGCTGTTTTCATCAATATGATAGCCTAGGTTTTTATAGATGTTTTCCAGATCGTTGCGTTGTGCTACAGCGATTAGAGGTGGATACGACGTAATGACTTTTTTTATTTCGTAATCTTGGATTTCTATGTGTGTTGCATAAATTTTATCAGAAATATCTTTAAAAACAGTTCCCGATACTTGATTTCCATAATAAGAGCCTTTTGTAGGCTGATTGATTGTTACAATTATGCTATATTGAGGGTTGTTTGCCGGGAAATATCCTGCAAAAGAAGCCTTGTAATCCGACTTGTTATATCCTCCGGATTTTTGAGCTATTTGTGCGGTGCCTGTTTTTCCTGCTATTTTATAAACACTGCTTTTTAAATTTCGTGCAGTACCTTCCCGAACAACGTTTTCCAGAAGTTGTTGTACGATTTTTATTGATTTGTCTGATGCAATAGATGGATTGATGATTTGTGTTTCAAATTTTTTTATAATATCGCCGGAGTTGCGAACCTCTTTTACAAACTGCGGCTTTATCATTTTACCATCGTTAGCAACAGCATTATAAAATGTTAGTATTTGTAATGGGGTAAGTAGTGTTTCGTAGCCGATTGACATCCATGGCAATGAAACTGCCGACCAAGAAGTTTGGTCGGGAGAGTTGAAATAAGGTGAGCCTTCACCTTTAATATCTAGGTCTAGCTTTTTTAATAACGAAAAATTTTCGATTGTAGATAGAAAATCTTTAGGGTCGTTATACGCTTCCGTTATAATAGTGGAGACTCCAATATTTGATGATTTTACAAAAATTTCAGATACTGATAATTTGCCATATCCTCCACGATGAGAATCGGTCATATAACGATTTGCAAACCGTTTTCTCCCTTTTCCGGTATCTATTGTATCATTTAAGTCGGGTAGTTTTCCGTCTTCCAGAGCGGCGAGATACGAAATAAGTTTAAAGGTAGATCCCGGTTCGCTGGCTTCTCCAATGGCGTAATTATATATTTCGTTGTAATTGCCGTTTTTGTCTTTGCCGATATTTGCAATGGCTTTTATTTGTCCTGTATGTACTTCCATTACAATGGCAGAGCCATGATGAGCAGCGTGTTTTTCTAGTTGCTCCCTAAGACTTGTTTCGGCAACATCTTGAATATTTACATCGATTGTAGTAATAATATCGAAACCATTTTTTGGTTCTATTTGGTTTGTGAACTCAGCAGGAATCCACGATCCGTCTGCTGTTTTCTGAAGGATACGCTCTCCATGTTCTCCTTGTAAGTAGTTGTTGTATGCGCCTTCTATTCCAACATCATTTTTTGTGTTTTTATTAGAGTAACCTAATGTTCTCGAGGCAATGTCTCCGTAAGGTTTTGTGCGGTGAGTTTTCGTTTCTATTAGTAGCCCCCCTCTATATTTCCCTCTATTTAGTATTGGGAATTTTTTTATGATATTTAGTTGGCGATAGGTGATACCTCTTTTTAATAGTAGGTATCTATTTCCTTTTTTACGTGCTTTTTTTAATTTATTTAAGTAGTAAGAGTAGCTATGGTTGTTGAAGTGGTATGCAAATTGTTTTGCTAAGGCAGAAACAGAGTCGTTGAATAATTTGTTTGAGATGTTGCTGTTTGCTACGTCCATACGGATATTAAAAACAGGTACTGATGTAACAAGTAGTGTGCCGTCGTCAGCGCAGATGTTACCACGAACAGCTTCTACTTTATCTGGTCTGAAGGTTAGTTGTTTTGCCTCATTAATCCATTTTTCATTTTCAACAAATTGAATATTGATAATCTGAATTAATATTAGTGCCCCCAGTATTGCTGTGGAAACATAAACAAGAAAAGCCCTTATTATGATTGTGTTTTTGGGATCGGACATTTGTCTTATTTTTATTTGTTTATAATTATCTTTTGCGGAGGAACTGTTGACTCTTTTATTCCCCGTTGTTTTAATGATTTTGAAATAGATGACTGTTTCGTGATATTTGTTAATTCAGCTTTTGTTGCGATATGTTCGAATTTCAGCTTTTTTAATTCCTTTGTTAAGGATCCTATTTCCCTCGCATTTTTTTGACCGTAATAGGTATTTGAAATAAGTAGTACGACTAAAAGACTGATGTAAACAGTTATTTTTATCAGCTTGTTAGAGTCTAAATCTTTGAAAGTCCTTCCTGTAAGAAGACCTATTGGTATTCTTAATATCTCAGAAAATCTGTTGTGTTTATTTTTTTTCTGAATTTCGGGTTCCGGGTTTTCTTCAGATTTTATTCTGTTCATTTTGTCTTTTTTTCTGCGATTCTTAGTTTAGCGCTACGTGCTCTGTTGTTAATTTTCAACTCTTCTTCACTTGGCGTGATGGGCTTTCGTGGAGTAAGAATCATGTCTGTTATTATGTTACCGTAAAAGTCTTTTTCTATTTTGCCTTTGAAATTGCCCGATTTAAGAAAGTTTTTTACAGGTCTGTCTTCAAGGGAGTGGTATGATATAACAACTAATCTGCCTCCCGGTTTTAAAATATCTTTGCTTTTTATTAGTAATGTCTCTAGAGCTTCCATTTCACGATTTACTTCTATGCGTAAAGCTTGAAATACCTGAGCCAAATATTTATGGTCGTTAAATTTCGGAATGCATTTAGCTATTGCTAATTTCAAATCGTCGGTAGTAATAATGTTATTTTCTTCACGAAATATTGCTATGTGTTCTGCTAGTTTCCATGAGTTTTTAAGCTCTCCATAGCGTTGGAAAACAGATTTTAAATCCTCTTTGGTATAAGTATTAACAATATCAGCTGCTGTAATTTTTGCCTCCGGATTCATGCGAAGATCTAAATTACTGCTGTATCGAATAGAGAAGCCACGACCCGGTACATCAAATTGATGTGACGAAACTCCAAGATCTGCTAATATGCCATCTACCGGAATTGCATTGTAAAATCGCATCCAGTTTTTGATGTATATAAAATTGCTATTGATAAGGGTGAAGCGTTTGTCGTCAATAGCGTTTTTTAATGCATCCGGATCTTGATCGAAGGCGTATAAATGCCCTTTTTCCCCCAATTGTTCAAGTATTTTGCGCGAGTGTCCGCCGCCGCCAAAGGTTACATCTATATATGTACCGTCGGGCTTAATGTTTAAACCTTCTATACTCTCTGACAGTAAAACAGGTTGATGATAAGTGCTCATTTTTAGTCGTTTTTATTTCGTAATGCCTGCTTTGTTATATCGTAAAAATTCTTAGGTTTTTTATTGGTGTAGTTTTGGTACTCTTCAGCATCCCATATCTGAATCATATCAAGTATTGTAACCAAAACCACCTCTTTTCCGATGCTAAACTCTGCCTTTAACTGAGGAGGAATAGCAATCCTTTTTGCTTTATCAATAGTAACGGGCTGATGACCCCTTAAAAAATGAATTAAAAATTCTTGAACTTCAGGTTGAAACCTGTCAAGCGTTTTTAGTTTTGTTGAAATATCCTCCCACTGCGATTGTGGGTATAGGTCGATACATGGCTTGTCGGAATTGGGTTTAAGAATAAACATAGTGGTATCCT
>JAYEOD010000062.1:0-5254 GCA_034722575.1 Bacteroidota bacterium
CATTTTGTACAGCAAAACAAAATTCGCACGGAGAAAATGCAGCACCAACAGTTTTAATATCACTAATATCTCCATTTTTTTCTAACACACTAAATGTTTGCAAGCGCGACAATAGAGCACAATCGTATTTCCCGGTTGCTAACAGATTTAAAGCATCGAGTTGATTTTTAGCTAAAATCAGATTATCAGTTAAATTATTTTCAATCACATAATCGTGCATTATATCACCATTTTCTACAATAATCGACTTTCCTTTTACATCATAAATAGATTTTATCAAAGAATTTTTTGGTACAAACACAGCATGAGTCACAATAGAATGCGGAAGAGAAAAATCTACTTTTTCATCACGCTCTTTAGAGTAAAACATTCCGGTAATAATATCTATTTCACCATTTTCTAACTGTTTGCGCGCAACAGACCATGGTTTTAGTTCTATTATTACTTTTAATTCCATAACATCAGCTACAGCCTTAAAAATATCAATATTAAAACCGGCAGGATCTCCTTGTTCATCAATATATTCATATGGGAAGTGATTTTCATCACCACAAACTAAAAGAGCTGTTGTATCATTAATAGAATACAGGTTTGTTATGTTTAGGAAGAACAAACCGACAATAATAAAAATATTTTTTTTGTATTTATGTTTAAACATAAGATTTGAGATTAAGGTTAAGATTAAGGTTTCCTCCTTCGCTTTGGCTTCGGAGGACAAGAAGATTGAGACATACAAAACCTTTATTAAATAGTACATTTATATAATAAAATTCTGAATTACAGCACATAATCACTCTCCTTTTTCAAGTTGTTTTACTCTCTCTTTAAGCTCGTGGATTCTAAATTCTCTATCAACAAAAAGTTTATTAAACTGTTTCAGTTCTCTGTTTTTCTCTTCAAGCTCCTTAGTGCGTTCATCTACCATTTTTTCGAGATATTGTTGATATTTTTCCAACTCTTTTTCAGCTTTTTTCTTATCAGTAATATCAGTCATTGAAACAAATATCTTAGTATTACATATTTGTTCTATATAATATATTATATCAACATATTTCAACCCTCCGGAAAGAGTTTTTATATGCGCTTCAGATCTAAAATAGTTTTTTCCTTCGCTAACTGCCAATACCCCTTCTTTAAAAACATTAATAGATTGTTCGGTAAAAGTTTTATCAATATCACCCAACAACTCTTTTTTAGTTTTCGCATCATTCATCACTAATGTTGCTTTATTAACATCAAGCACATTAACTTTTTGCGCACATACATGAATTTCGTCAGGATTTTTTTCAAGGTAATCACGTAAATCACCAACACCTTTTTGTTCCAGTTCAGAGAAATACTCATACAATTCAGAAAAATCCTCTTCCCACAATGCAACCGGTGAATTCTCGAAAAGTTGCCGATACCGCTTCTCACTCTCTATTAAAGAATTTTCGCTTATTTTACGCTGCTTTAAATTTTTATACAAAAAATAATATATTATTATTCCGCTAATAAATATAAAAGCAAATATGGAAGATCAATCACTTCATCCAAAATCACCAACAGATCTAACAACAGAAACAACAAAAAAGAAAAATACAACTTACCATACTTTACCGGAAATTGCTTATCACTACCGGCATCAAGCTTTCTAAAACGTTTCCAAAGAAGAAAAAGAAACGATATAAAAAACAATTGTATTACTACAATTAATAATATGTTATAAATTTCGTGTTTCCGGTAAAAACTTTGCGGCTCAACACTAATCCACTTATTATATATCTCGGCTCTCTCTTGTTTTGTTATAGAAGCAAGAACCTTATTAATAATAGAATTCAATTGCGGCCAGTCTTTTCGTGTTAAAACAGATAATTGCGTATAATACTCTACCTCTCCTGAAACATGCAAATTCAGAATGCCCTCATTTTTTATGTAATACAAAGCTATTGGCAAAGTAGCAATCATGGCATCAACCTTGCCTGTAGCAACATGTTTTAGCCCTTGCGAAACATTTTTAACGCTAACAATTTTTAAGTTATCAGAATTCTTTTGTAATAAATCGTACCAAACATAATTTTTAACAACGGCAACTTTTTTATCCTTTAACTGGAATAGATTATCGTAATCGGAATTTATTTGAGTAATAATAACTCCTTTAAAATTCAAATAACTATCAGAAACCAACATATATACCGACTTTTGAGGAGTTTGAGAGACAGCCGGTAATAAATCAATTTCTCTACTTTTTGCTTTTTCAATTACTTGATTCCAATCATCGCATTTAACAACCTCAAATTCCACCCCCAATCGTTTCTCTATCAGCAGCATATAATCAGCAGCAATCCCGATATACTTTTCATTGTTATCAAAATATTCTATTGGAGGAAATTCCGGGTCGGGAGCAATACGAATTACCTGATGGGCTTTCAGCCAAGCCTTCTCTTTTTGAGTAAGATTAATTTCGTTTGCTTTTAATGGTGTACACGCATTAAAAAAAATCAGAGCACCTATAATATACTTTATTAACATTTTCATAAGATACATTTAATATGCCTCACCTTTTTATTCAATTCCAAAAGTTTCTCTATTAAAAACTCAATTATAATACCATAGGTAACGACAGACTAAAAGTAACATAAAAAATGATAAAAAACAACCGGCAATTATATAACAAAAAAGGCTGTCTAAAATATTTTAGACAGCCTTTCAATATTGAATATATCAACTTTAATTACTTAGCATAATTAATTGCTCTGGTTTCTCTAATTACAGTAATTTTAATCTGTCCGGGATAAGTCATTTCATCCTGTATTTTCTTAGACAGCTCCATAGACAATTCATTAGTTTCTGCGTCAGAGATTCTATCGGCACCAACAATCACGCGTAGTTCTCTACCAGCCTGAATGGCATAAGTTTTTAATACTCCGGGATATTCTAATGCAATTTTTTCAAGTTGATTTAATCGTTGGATATATGCTTCAACAACTTCGCGACGTGCTCCGGGACGAGCTCCCGAAATAGAGTCACAAATTTGTACAATAGGAGCAATAAGCGATGTCATTTCTGTTTCATCGTGGTGTGCTCCAATAGCATTACAAACGTCAGATTTTTCATTATATTTCTCAGCAAGTTTCATCCCTAATAAAGCGTGAGGCATGTCGTGCTCATTTTCGGCAACTTTTCCAATATCGTGTAATAATCCGGCGCGTTTTGCTTTTTTAACATTTAAACCAAGCTCTGATGCCATAGTAGTACATAAGTTTGCTACTTCGCGCGAGTGATGCAACAAATTCTGTCCGTATGAAGAACGATATTTCATCTTACCAATTAATCGTACCAGTTCATGGTGCATACCATGCAGTCCCATATCTATAATAGTACGTTTACCGGTTTCCATTATCTCTTGCTCAACTTGTTTTTTAGTTTTAGCAACAACCTCTTCGATACGAGCAGGATGAATACGACCGTCGGTAACTAATTTATGTAACGACAGGCGTGCAATTTCTCTTCTAATAGGGTCGAAACCACTAAGAATAATAGCATCGGGAGAGTCATCGATAATAATTTCTATTCCTGTAAGCGATTCTAAAGCCCGAATATTACGACCTTCACGGCCAATAATACGTCCTTTAATCTCATCACTCTCAATATTAAATACAGAAACACTATTTTCTATAGCATGTTCGGAAGCGGTGCGCTGAATTGTTTCAATAACAATTTTCTTTGCATCTCGATTTGCGCTTAACTTAGCATCTTCAATAATATCATTTACCTGTGCAGCAGCTTCAGTTCTGGCTTCATTCTTTAACGATTCTTTAAGTCGTGTTTTAGCCTCTTCAGCGGTCAATCCCGAAATTGCTTCAAGTTGTTCTATCTGTTCCTGCTGAGCAGTACTTAGCTCAACCTGCTTTTTATCCAGAATAACTTGTTTTTCGTCTATCTCTTTTTGCTTTTTAGTAACAATATCAACTTGAATACTAAGATTATTTTTTAATGTATCAAGCTCTTTTTTACTCTTACTAAATTCATCTTGATTTTTCCTAAAACTCTGTTCACGTTGCTTCAACTTTGCTTCAGCTCTTTGCATCGAGCTATTTTTATTTCGAATCACCTTCTCGTGATCAGCTTTTAGCTGAAGGAATTTCTCTTTAGCCTGTAGAATCTTCTTCTCTCTTAATACTTCTGCCTTTTCTCGGGCTTCAACAATAATATTTTCACTCTTTTTCTCTATCGATTTTCGTAAAAATGTTGCTGCCGAAATAATACCCAGAATAATAGCTACGACTGCTGTAACAACAATCTTAATAATCATAAATCCATCCATATTGTTTTTTGTTTAGTTTGTTTTTTTTGCAGAGAAGGCGCAAAAAAAACCCGCGATATTTAATTGCGTAGAGAAAAACCCCTACTAAAAACTTATAGAGCTGCCAATTCATTCTGACTTCCAACGTCTCCGTATAAACGGAAATCCCGATCTAAATCGGTAACCTAGGCCTGTCTTACAAAATTGTGAGCTTAACTCTAATTATTATACTGTTGAGTTTTCGCACGACTAATTAAATACGCGGGATATTTTTTATTTCAAAGAACAGGAACAATATCGCTATCAAACATTTTCATTCAATAATTCATCAAGAGCATTCAATTTCTTCTGCATGGTTTTTCGCATGAATGTATCCTCTTTTTCATGCCTAACCTCTGCTAAAGCCACATCTAATGCAGCCATCGCTAAAACATTTTGTTTATCTTCGGTTGCAAATGTTTTTGAATATTCTTTAGTCTTTTCCTCCAATATCTTTGCTGCTCGCCGTACTACTTCTTCCTCTTCTTTCTTAACCGTCAATTTGTATGGACGCTCAGCAATTTTTATTGTTATTTCAAATTCACTCATAAGTCTTGATGATGAATTTATTTATTTAATAGTTTTATACTTTTATCAATTTCCCGCACTAAATCGTCAATTTCTTGACGAGCATTCTCTGCATTTTTATTATCTGATAACAAATTAGCTGTACTTGATACTTTTATCGTGTACTCTAATTCGTTAATTTTTTCTTCTCTATTATTTAACTCTTCTTTAAGTTCTGTTATATTATTTATTAACTCTTTATTTTCAGACTGTAATGCGTTTCGATCGCTTATAATCTTTTTTATTTTATATTCAATACCTGATAATGATAATTCAGCATCTCTCATCTGTTTATAATTTAATTTTATTTGTCAGATGCAAGCTACAATAAAAAAAAAACAAACATACCATTATATAAAATAA
>JAYEOD010000063.1:0-5219 GCA_034722575.1 Bacteroidota bacterium
CCAATCAGCCAATCAATCATTCAACCATTCAGCCATTCAATCATTCAACCATTCAGCCATTCAGCCATTCAGCCATTCAATCAATCAATCAATCAATCAGCCAATCAATCATCAATCATTCAGCCATTCAATCATTCAACCATTCAGCCATTCAGCCATTCAGCCATTCAGCCAATCAATCAATCAATCAATCAATCAATCAATCAATCTCATTCACACTATAATCATCCTCGTGTGTATTAAAATTTTTAATACGGCTCGTTTTTATTCTTTTACAAACGGCGCTATAGCTCTTTCGTAAATCCCATTAATATATGCAATTGCCATTCCATAATTAGTAACCGGAATACCTGCGTCAATTGCAGGTTTCAGTCTGTTAACAATTTGTTTTTTAGTAATAACACATCCCCCACATTGAATCACCATGGCATAATCGCAAATATCATGTGGCAAGTCATCTAATCCTGCTACTATTTCGTAGTCAAGTTTTTCATCAACATAATCATTCAGCCAATTTGGTATTTTTACTCTACCAATATCTTCGCAAGATACATGATGCGAGCAAGACTCCAAAATCAATACCCTATCGCCTTTTTTTAATTTTGCCAGATGCGGAGTACCTCTCATATAATTCTCGAAATCGCCTTTATGACGTGCCAGCATAGTGCTAAAACTTGTTAAAGGAACATCTTTTGGAATAGCGGCATCAGCTTTAGGAAACACCTGGCTATCGGTTATTGCCAGAGCAGGTTTTGGCGACATTTTTTTAACAAACGACTCCATCTCATCCTCTTTTAGCACTACTGCCACACAATCATTATCTAAAATATCGCGTATTGCCTGCACCTGCGGCAGTATCATTCTGCCTTCGGGCGCTTCGCTATCAATAGGAGTAATCAGCAATACCACATCACCTTTTTGCAATACATCACCTAATATCGATTTTGCTTGATATATATTTTCAGGCATATATTTTCGCATAGAATCGATTACACGCTCCGGGTTTTTATTGTTCAGCGCACTAAAATCAATAACATCTGTTTTAAACTCGTCTCTCCAACTTTTCTCCTTATCGGGATGGAGTTTTTGTATATCGCTCTTATTATGCACAATAATAAACGGAGTATCAAAATCCAAAAACTCTTTTACAAGCTTTTGTTCCGGTTCGTCGAAAGCATTATTACTAACTACCAAAACAGCTAAATCGACGATTTTTAAAGCACTAAGAGTCTTTTTCACTCTTTTTTCTCCCAGCTCACCGCTATCATCAACTCCTCCGGTATCCACAAGCACAACAGGGCCTAATTCCTCTAACTCTATCGATTTTTTTACCGGGTCGGTTGTTGTACCGGCAAAATCAGATACAATAGCAATTTCTTGCTGAACAAGAGCATTTATCAAGCTACTCTTACCATTATTCCGTCGTCCAAAAATACCTATATGTGGTTTACTCTCCTTTCCTTTTGCCATTATATTAATTTACATCCAGTATTGTGTCAAAAATACAAATTATACCAATTGAATTTCAAAATGGCCGACATAAATCCAAAATATTTTTCTGTTTTACAATCTTCAAATTTTAAGCATAGCAGTAGCTACGGTTCAAATTTGAAGTGCGGTAAAACTGGAAAAGATGAAAAATTTATCGGCCATTTCTATGTTCAATTGGTATTATATTTGGTTAGCATACACTTCACATAAAACAAAAAAGAGGTTATCTCAAAAGAGATAACCTCTATAAAAAATATTTGAGTAGTGTTAATAGTGTTAAACCTACACAAAAAATCTAAAACCTATTTCTTAATAATTTTTCCTGAATAGGTTGTATTGTTTACATTTATTTGATAAAAGTAGGTACCGCTTTTTACACCAATTGCGTTCCATTTTACATACTGTTTTCCTACAGGAACGCTCTTTGATAACAGTTGAGTAATAACTACTCCTTTAACATCTCTAATTACAACATTTACATTTTGTGTTTCTGCCGTAGTAAAAGTAATTGTTGTTTGCTCATTAAAAGGATTTGGTAATACAGTGCTATTTATTTCTGTCTCAACAACTTCATCAACATCAGTAGAGAGCGCTAAACCGCCAGAGTAACAGGTTACTAATCCCAATCTACCTCCGGCAATTACCTCCCAGCTTCCGTCGCCGGTAATATCATTCACAACACCCATTGCATCTATTGTTTCAGGATACTGAATCTGTTTAATCACAGCTCCATCTTTACCTTCAATCATATACACATAATTATCAGAATAGAGAGTACCTACAGCGATATCACAGATATCGTTTCCAGTTATATCATTCATAACGCGTACATTCCAACACTTATCGACAAGTGTTTTTGACCAAACAAAATCACCTGAGAACCCATCAATAGCAGATAATACAGGACCACTATGAGCACAAGCCACATCGCTAAATCCATCACAATTTACATCACCAAGCACTTCAAACCTTAAAATCATATCATTACTAACACAACCTGTTTCAATAGGATTTCCTGTTGCTGTATTTATCAAATAATAATTTCCACTAAAATCACCGGCTATAATATCATTAATATTATCATTATTAATATCAGAAATTTGAGCTAAAGCCCACACAGAAGAACCTCCTGCAGTATGTATCCATTGAACAGAGCCATTTGCACCATCCAGTCCTTTAACATACCCCGATGTTTCACCTTCATCAGAACACCCTGCAACTACATCCGGTACACCGTCGTTAGTAAAATCAGATACCCCTATCACAGAAAATCCCGGACCACCGAGATATTTATCCCAAATTTTATCACCTGTTAAACCATCAATACAAAAAGCTCTTTTAGGTCCACTATCATTGCCATCATCGCCTGCCACAGCCAAAACATCATTTACACCATCATCATTATAATCATATTTCGATGAAACCTGATAAACCCATCCGCCGTCACCAAATTCGTTAGTATTATATTGCCAAATAAAGCTGCCATCGAAACCGGAAATAGCTCTAACAGAACGATCTACTCCTGTAGTACCAATAATAATATCATCAACCTCGTCGCCATCAATATCACCTACTCTAATTAAATTATTTTGATGATATACCGATCCTGAATATATTTCTGTTTCCCAGATGACGTCAGCATTATCATCAGAACCTCCATTAAAACATCTAACAAAATTATCTTCACTGGCAACAACTATATCTTGATAATTATCTCCTGTAACATCGTTTATGTTTATTATAGCTTTAGCACTATTATCATATCCTGCATCAATAGTATAATCCCATAACACAGCACCAACACTAAGATCAACAAATTCACCTTCACCCAAAACAGAGATATTTAACACACTATTCTCAGGGTCGTTATTATTAATAATAATAACTGAAAAATACTCTACAAGCTCCGTAGGATTAAACCATATCCCAATCGATTCACTTCCTAACACTTGCACTCCCATTGGCAACTCAGTAGCTTGATCTAAAAAGAAATGTTCATCGCCAATAGTAACGCTATTAATATCCAATATTTCGTCGCCATGATTTTCAATTTCTAAGAACCAACGCGTAGTGGCATTAATTCTAACATTTCCATAGTTGTGCGACTCCTGAGAAACAACAATTTTTGGACCACTATAAACACCATTTCCTGTTAAAGCAACATCCACTTCAGAATTTAATGGATCGCTATTGACCACAGTAACGGTAGCATCAAGTTCACCAAATTCTTCGGGATGATATGTAATAGGAATATTCAACTCTTGGGAAGGGGCAATAGTTTGAGGGAATGAAATTGAAGAGGTCAATTCAGAATCTGAACTCTCCAAATCAAAAATCTCCAAATCAGCATTGCCATTATTCTGCACTGTCATTTCCCATGTTTCAGACTCTCCAACATTTACCAAGCCATAATTATGAGAATTCGAAGTAACATTGATAACAGGCGCACCAGCACCCTCTACATCAATTTTGTATAACCAATCTTGGTCAGCTCCATAACCGGCATCAATATACCAAAGATATTGTCCATCCCATACAATCCCTGCCGGATCAGAATGTTCACTAGGATATGTAGCTAATAAATCGCCAGTTAATTTATCGATTTTATAAATAGCATCGCCCCAATAATCCACCATCCACAAAACATCACCATCAACCGCCAAGTCCCATGGCTGATTATCAGGAGCTGCAAATTCATCAATTATTGTTCCTGTATTATCTGTTTTATAGATATAACCATCAGGGTCATAATAAGCTGCTGTCCAAAAGTCATCATTATCACAGGCTATCCCCGACATATAATGTGTAGGTAAATCGAAATTAGATATTTCATTTCCATTGAAATCAAATTGCACCGCTTTCGCAGGAGTGGAGCTTCCAGACATCTGATTAACAGACCATAAATAAGTACCATCATACGACAAACCATACGCATCATCAATAGGGGCATTACATAACAAACTATAATTTCCATTTTCCGGATCAATTTGGTAGATATTATCTCCATTACTACCGTAGATACCGAAATACAATGATGTTCCATCAAACGCTAATCCTGAAGCATCTTGAGGAATAGGATAGGTGGCTAAAACAGTCCACTCGCGACTAATAAAGTTTTTTGTACCTTCTTCTACTAACTGTTTTTCGGTGTCAATATTTGAAACGAATACCTTTTGATTTTTCTTCTTAAAAAAAATATTAGCAGATTTTTCATTAGAATTTTGGGCATTTATCGATATTAACATCGAGAAAAAAAATATTCCCAATAAGTACATTTTAATAAAAGTAATTTTTTTAAGCATAAAGTATTAAGTTTATCACCAAACACATCTTAGCACATTTAATAACTATAATATCAATTTTTTACATTTGATATATAATACCAATTAAACATCATTTGGCTTTGGTTAATTCATAAAGTCAAAACATAAAATACTGGCGCCTAAACCATTTGCTTCATTAGCAATATACAATTTTCCTTCTTTACTAAAACACATACCTTCCGGTTGTGTAAAAAGCTTAGTATTCAAATATTCAACATCAAGTAATTTACCCATATCAGAATAAACTGCTAATATTTGGTCATTACTTGAAAGCAGATATACATTACCCGAAATAGGATGAATAGCAATAGCAGATGGTTGAAAAGATCCCTTTCCCTTGATCATATTCAGCATTTTTAGCTTTTCTGTTGCTGCCGATTTCCTTGATAAATTACTTTCATCAAC
>JAYEOD010000064.1:0-5188 GCA_034722575.1 Bacteroidota bacterium
AAAATTCAATGTGAGCATTCTCTCTTTTTTGATTAGCTCGATATGTATTTTTACATTTCCCTTTTTACATTCCAACTCAGGGAATGATTCAAAGAACGACTCTTTTATCGTAAATTCAAACTCGTGAATACCAATTTTCAGATCTCCAAAAGTGATTACGTACGATTTTTTCTCTTCCATCAACTTCTTATTTAAGAGGCGCAAAATTATAAAGGAATAGATAATAAAACAAATCTTTATCTCTAAACATTAAAAATAAGTTGGTTGAGTACTGATAACTTGTTGATTTCATTAGGAAAAATGTGAATAGGGTATCTGAATTTTTAATTTTATTCTAAAAGTTGATGGTTTTTTTTACTGTGTACTTATTGTGTGGGTATCAGACAACTGTGTGGTGTGTCACATTTTGCATGACATTTTTTACTAACATCATGACTTTATGTGTTATTAATTTTATTGCTTTATGGGATAGTGTTATTTTTTTATTAATTGCTTGTGGATAATTTATATATTTTGTTTTTAAGACGGCTTGTCTTTAGTTTTAAAAAGGAGATAATGCTATTATCTTTTATAAAGACGCTGAGAAAAATCAGCGTTTGTCGTATTTTTATTATCTTTGCACCCTTATAATTTATGTGATAAATGTTTTTTTGTGATATGTTATCGCAAAGGTTTGTGAATTTTATATTAAACGCAAAATCATTTGATGATGAAAAAAGCTAGAGTATTGTTTGTTTCGCAGGAGATAATGCCATATTTACCGGAAACTCCTATGAGTACGATAGGTCGTTATTTACCTCAAGGTATTCAGGAGAGAAAAAAAGAAATAAGGGCTTTTATGCCTCGTTTTGGGGTTATTAATGAGCGAAGAAATCAGCTTCATGAGGTTATTAGGTTATCGGGAATGAATTTGATTATTGATGATACAGATCATCCGTTAATAATAAAAGTGGCTTCAATTCAACCAGCCAGAATGCAGGTTTATTTTATTGATAATGAAGATTATTTTCATCGTAAATTTGTAACTCGTGATAAAAAAGAACAGTTTTTTGAAGATAATGACGAAAGAGCAGTTTTCTTTTCTCGTGGTGTACTCGAAACTGTTAAAAAGCTTGGGTGGGCTCCGGATATAGTACATTGTCATGGATGGATGTCTTCTTTGGTTCCTCTTTATGTAAAAAAAGCATTTAAAGATAACCCTTTGTTTGCCGAAACTAAAGTTATTTGTTCTTTGTATAATGATGCTTTTGGCGAGAAGTTAAATAAAGATCTTCCTCGAAAAGTGAAATTAGAAGGTATCTCAGAAGAGGACTTAAAATATTACGAAAATGCAGACTATAAGAGTTTAATGCAATCTGCTATTGCTTATTCTGATGCAATTATTTTAGGTGACGAAAATATTGATGAAGATTTGTTAAAACAAGCTAGAGATTCTGGTAAACCTATATTAGAGTATCAGGGTGCAGAAGATTATATAGATGCTTTTAACAGTTTTTATGATAATATGTTAGAAAAATAACTGTCATTAATTTCAATATTTGTAGTATTGCCTAAAATTAAGTTGAATAATAAAAAAAAATAATACATTGATTAGGAAATTATTTACTGCATTTGTTGCAATTGCTATTTTTACTTTAGCTTCGTGCAACAAAGATGATATTCATGAGGTGGGGTTAGGGTTACTTGATTTAGAACAGCTGGAAGTGGATAGAATTGATACTATTTCGTTGAAAACACATTCGGTTTTTGAAGATTCGGTGAGGACGGATGAAACATTTAGCGCTTTATTAGGTTCAAGTTATGATCCTGTTTTTGGGATTACAGACGCTTCTATTTATACAGCGATGTCTTTATCGTTATCTGCACATAGTTTTGGAGAAAATCCTGTTGCGGATTCAATTGTTTTTTCGCTTGATTATTTAGCATATTATGGTGATACTACTACTGTAATGACCCTACATGTTAATCCTCTTACAGAGAAAATTGAAAAAGATTCGTTGTACTATTCTTCAAAAACATTTGAAACTAATGAAGCGATAGATTATGCTAATGGTTTTCAGTTTGCGCCATGTCCAACGGATAGTGTTGTTGTAAATGGCGATACGCTAAAAGCTCATTTAAGAGTGCCAATGGATATCTCTTTGGCTCAATTGTTAATTGAAGCTAGTGATGATGATATGGTTGATGCAAGTGCATTTTTTGAGTTTTTTAAAGGGTTTCATATTTACACCGATCGTGTAAATAATCCGCGAGAAGGATCTATTCTTTCATTTGGTCTTACAGCCCAATTAACTACACTTACGATGTATTATCATAACGATAGTGATACTACCTCTTTCGATTATAAGGTATATCCAACTACGCCACGAATAGGTAATTTTAGTCATGATAATTATCAAACTGCATCAGAGGAGTTTAAACAACAATTAATTCAGGAGGATACTCTTCTTGGTCAGCAGGTTGTTTATTGTCAAACGATGGCAGGCGTTAGAACGTTGATAGAAATCCCATATATTGATCGTCTTAGAGAGAGAAATATGGTAGTTAATAACGCCTATCTATATTTGCCAATTCAAGAGGATGAACTTTATCCTGCAATCTCGTCTATGAATTTGATTGTAAAAGATGGAGAGGCAGAATATTCTTATTTGTCTGATGATTTGGAGAGTGATAATTATTTTGGCGGAGTGTTGGATGAAACTACTAATGAATATAGATTCAGAGTTACTAAGTATATTCAACAGTTATTGAATGACCCTGAAAAGAGTAATACCTTGCTGCTGCAGATTCCGGGAAGTTCCGATAATCCTAAACGTGTTATTTTTAATGGCCCTGAATCAGAAGACAACAAAATAAGATTAGAAGTTATTTATACAAAGATTAATTAATATACTTCTTTTTTAGATAAAAACATTATCTTTATAGCATTGTTTTTGAGACTTCTTATCTCTCGAACAATGCTATTTTTTTTAATTAAAAATCTTACCCTATGTGTGGAATAGTCGGTTATATAGGAACCAAAAAAGCGTATCCTATCTTAATAAATGGTCTTTATCGTCTTGAGTATCGTGGTTATGACAGTTCGGGAGTTACCATTCTTCATAACGGAATTAATCAGTATAAAAGAAAAGGAAAAGTATCGGATTTAGAAGAGTTTGTTGCAGGAAAAGATGTTAATGGTAATATTGGTATTGGACATACCCGTTGGGCAACCCACGGAGAACCAAATGATATTAACGCACACCCTCACAAGTCTAATTCCGGAAATATCTCTTTAGTGCATAATGGTATTATCGAGAATTATAGCTCTTTAAAGAAAGAGCTTATTAATAGAGGATTTAAGTTTTATAGTGATACTGATACTGAAGTTCTGGTTAATCTTATCGAAGATATTAAGACCAAAGAGAAGGTGGGGCTTGTTGGAGCAGTAAGAATTGCTCTTAATAATGTGGTAGGAGCTTACGCTTTAGTGATAGTGTCTGAAGAGCATCCTGATATGTTAATTGCTGCCCGAAAAGGTAGTCCGCTAGTTGTTGGAGTTGGTGAGGATGAATTTTATTTAGCCTCGGATGTAACTCCTATAGCAATGCATACAAAAAAAGTGGTTTATCTTGATGACGAAGAGATTGCTGTTTTAAAAATAGGCGAAGAGCTAAAAATTAAGACAATAAGAAATAAAGAGGTTATTCCTTATATCAAGGAGTTACAAATGAATCTTGATGTATTAGAAAAAGGTATTTACGACCATTTTATGCTGAAAGAGATATTTGAACAGCCACAGTCGATTCGTGATAGTATTAGAGGGCGTTTGAATCCTGAGAATTTGGAAATTAATCTTGGTGGTATTATCGATTTTGAGCAAAAAATGGTTAATGCCGAAAGACTTATTGTTATTGCTTGTGGTACGTCATGGCATGCCGGATTGGTTGGAGAACACCTTTTTGAAGATATAGCCAGAATCCCTGTAGAGGTGGAGTATGCTTCTGAATTTAGATATCGTAATCCTATCCTTTCTGAGAAAGATATTGTAATTGCTATTTCGCAATCGGGTGAAACAGCAGATACTTTGGCTGCTCTGGAATTGGCAAGGTCTAAAGGCGCTACTTTGTTGGGAATATGTAATGTGGTTGGTTCTTCTATTGCGCGATATACCGATGGAGGTTCTTATACTCATGCCGGTCCCGAAATTGGTGTGGCATCTACAAAAGCATTTACTGCTCAAGTGAGTGTTTTAACATTAATGGCATTGCGTATAGCAAAATTGAAAGGAGCAATTGGTACTTCCAGATATCATCAATTGGTAAATGAATTATATAATATACCTGAAAAAATAGAAGAGGCTTTGAAGGTTAATGACCTTGTTAAGCAAATTGCTGTTAAGTTTAAGGATAGTAAGAACTTTTTGTATTTAGGACGTGGGTTTAATTTTCCTGTAGCTTTAGAAGGCGCTTTAAAATTAAAAGAGATCTCTTACATACATGCCGAGGGATATCCCGCTGCAGAAATGAAACATGGTCCTATTGCATTGATAGACGAAAATATGCCTACTGTTGTAATTGCTACAAATAATGTTGTTTATGATAAAATTGTTAGTAACATACAGGAGATAAAAGCCCGTAAAGGGGTTATTATTGCCGTTGTCCCTAAGGGTGATGAAGTGATTAAAGAGATGTCGGATTATACTATTGAAGTGCCGGAAACTGATGATTTTCTTGATCCGCTGGTGAATACAATTCCTTTGCAATTACTCTCCTATCATATTGCTTTGCTGAGAGATTGTAACGTAGATCAACCCAGGAATTTGGCTAAATCGGTTACTGTTGAATAATTGATTTGCTTTAAGTATAAAAAAAGAGAGACGCTTAATAAGTGTCTCTCTTTTTTTATGTTAAGTTTTTACTGCTGGTTATAATATTCTAAAGCTCTATTAAAAATAGCGTCGGTCTGTAAGTATATAGGATAAAAACCTTCGTTATCATATATATTTCGTCCTATTAGCGATTTTAACAAGAGTTTAATCTCTGATAAAGATTCGTTGTATAATTTTTTATCAAAAACAATACCCTCTTTTTTAGTTAAGGAATTAAACTCTTTTAATAGCTCTTTATTTATAGAAAAGTCATTAATAAAAGAACTGGCGTTATTATATGCTTGTAATTCTTCTCTGTGTTTGTCGGCATAGTCAAAA
>JAYEOD010000065.1:0-5112 GCA_034722575.1 Bacteroidota bacterium
AAACAATTTTTATCGCTCATTTTAATATGTTTTTGGTATAGGTTCGTCCGGGTGATCTTCGAACAAGTTCTCAGCTTCCCGGTCTCTCTAATGCTTCGCTGCGAGCTGAATAACATTTTTCTGAATGCCAATCCAACTCATTACTAATTTTTTTGATCCATTGAAATGGGTTGTCTTATTTAATCAATTATCAATTAACAATCATCAATCAATTAACAATCATCAATCAATGAATCAATGAATCAATCAATCAATCATCAATCAATGAATCAATCAATCAATCAATCAATATTTCTTCTATAACTTCCTTTTCCTTTGTTATTTTTTTATCGAAAAGTTTACGGTCGTTAAATTCAGATTGTTTTCCGTTATTCCATTGGTCGACAGGACGTAGGTAACCCACAATTCGTGAATATACTTCACAGTTATTTGTTTTTCCTTCTGCTTCGCATTTCGGACAGGTTTTATGTTCGCCGTAAATATAACCGTGTTCGGGACAGATACTGAATGTTGGAGAGAGGGTGAAGTATGGTAGTTTAAAGTTATCGCATATCATTTTTACCATTCTTTTAACAGATGCAGGTGGTAATTGACTTTCGCCTACAAAAGTGTGGAAAACTGTTCCTCCGGTATATTTTGTTTGTAGATTATCTTGCAACTCTAACGCTTCGAAAAGATCATCGGTATGTCCTACAGGCAACTGACTTGAGTTTGTGTAGTATGGTGCGGCTCCATTATTTTTGACTTGCTGTTCGTTGGCAGTAATAATATCGGGAAATTCAGCTTTATCAATTTTAGCCAATCGGTAAGTTGTTCCCTCTGCCGGTGTTGCTTCTAAGTTGTAAATATGTCCTGTTTCATCTTGGAATTTTTGCAAAGTATTACGCATAAAGTCCATTATCTTTTCTGCGTAAGCATTTCCTTGTTTTGTGGTAATATCTATTCCCCAGAAATTTAATAAGCATTCATTCATACCTACCAATCCAATGGTTGAGAAATGATTATCCCAATAAGCACCATTCTTTTTCCTGATATTTCGCAAATAAAATTTCGAGTATGGATATAAACCGTTTTCCGTTAATGTTTCAAGCACTTTTCGTTTTGTCTCCAGACTCTCTTTTGCTAAAATCATTAACTTTTCAATGCGTTGAAAAAGCTCTTCTTCAGTTTTTGCTTCGTAACCCACACGAGGAAGATTCAGTGTTACAACACCTACCGAACCGGTTAATGGATTAGCGCCAAATAACCCGCCTCCACGCGACTTTAATTTTGTAGTATCTAATCGCAAACGACAACACATAGATCGGACATCATCGGGCGACATATCGGAATTTACAAAGTTCGAAAAATATGGGATTCCGTATTTTGCTGTCATATCCCAAATTGGCTGGCGGTATTCGTTATCCCAATCAAAATCTTTTGTGATATTATATGTAGGAATAGGAAATGAAAAAATTCGTCCATGAGCATCGCCTTCGGTCATTACCTCGGCAAATGCCTTGTTAAAAATATCCATTTCGTGTTGATACTCTCCATAAGTTGCATTTTGTAACTCGCCACCAATTACAACTGCTGTATCTTTCATATTGTTTGGGGTAACTAAATCGAGAGTGATATTTGTAAACGGCGTTTGAAATCCAACACGTGTTGGTATATTCATATTAAACATAAACTCTTGAAGTGCTTGTTTTACATCTTTGTACGATAGCTTATCATGACGAATAAAAGGTGCTAAATAAGTATCGAAGTTAGAAAAAGCTTGTGCTCCTGCAGCTTCGCCTTGCATCGTGTAAAAGAAATTAACAATTTGTCCGAGTAAAGTCCTGAAATGTTTTGCAGGTTTACTCTCGATTTTTCCCGGTACACCTTTAAAACCTACTCTTATAACCTCTTGTAAATCCCATCCAACGCAGTAAACACTTATAAAACCTAAATCGTGGATATGTATTTTCCCCTGTTTATGAGCATCTCCTATTTCGGAGGGATAAATTTTATTTAACCAATATTGCGCACTTATTATTGTTGAAATATGTTGGTTCATTCCTTGCAGAGAGTAGGTTGAATTAGCACTCTCTTTTATGCGCCAGTCGTTATTATTTATGTAGTCGTCAATAATGTCGATGTTCGAAAACAGCTCTTTTATATCTCTTATTCCATCGTGTTGTTTACGATATATGATATATGCTTTTGCAGCTTTAAATTGCTTTTGATTGAAAAGTTCCAGCTCTACAAAGTCTTGTATCTCTTCAACTGTTGGTGTTTCCGTGTTAAGTTTAGAAACAACATTGTAGGTTATTTCTTGCGCTAAATTTCTGTTTGGTTTGCCAATTGCTCGCAATGCTTTGAATACTGCAAATGTAATTTTTTCTGCTTCGAACGGAACTCTGCGTCCGTCGCGTTTTTGCACTGTTTTAATAGCACCATTAATTTTCATAATAATTTATTTTAAATTAAACAATCAATGGTAGCTGTGGATGAAATATAAGAAAGGAAATCAGTCTTCCTTAGCCTTTTCTCCCGAAAGCTACGAATTATATTAAAAAATTGATAGGTCTTCCGGCTTGTTGCATTTTGGTTTGTCTTCCCATCTGTTATTTAACAGGCAGTGACGTTTAAGAACCAAAACTATATTTGCAACTTACGGCTGCGGGTACAGCTACTGATTTTAACAGTATTCCCTTATACCAAATACGTGTTAAAATGAACGATAAAAAAATGAATTGTTTTTTTTTATTGTTCATTTTTATATTTTTTGGTATCACATCAAATTTTACGAAGTAAAAGTATTGATAATTTTTTTTTAATATCAAATTACACTCTTTTAGTTATTAAAAAGAAATTAACATTTTCTGTTTTTCTTACTTGTGTGGGGTTGTAGATGCATAAATCTAAGGCATTATCCACATTCATCGCATAATCCTTCTATCACAAAATTATTGTAATGTTTTTCATATCCTTCAGGGATGATGTAATCAGGAATATAGATGTCGTTTAAGGGAATTGTTTTATTGCATCGGCTACAATGAAAAAAAACAAGGTCTCTATCTTCTGCATTATCAAAGACTACTGCACTATTGAAAAAATATTTTTGTGTGTTATTAACATCAATTTTTTTGAGAATACCTTTTTCAGAAAACTTTTTTATGATACGAAAAATTGTACTGCGTTCGCATACTGAAAGGGTTTCTTTTTGTATGTCGTTGTGAGAGAGAGCCTCTTTCGATTTAATAAAAGTTTCTAAAATGCGAACTCGACAAAGTGTTTTGTTTAGCTTGTATTTTGATAGTATTCCCGACGGAGTCATATTCATTATATAATGTTTTTTTACAAAGTTATTTATTTCTTAATTATGTTGACTATAATACGGAATTAATTCATAGATTTGAAATCTAATTTAATAATAAACAAACTACTACTGATATGAATATTATAGAAAAAATTATAGCAAGTCACTCTACTCAAGAGTCGGTAAAGCCGGGTGATATTGTTGATGTAATGATGGATGCACGTGCTGCGCGTGATTTTGGTGGCCCTAATGTGGTAAAAAATATCGAAGAGAATGATCTTCCAATAGATGATAAATCGAAGACTTTTTTCACTTTCGATACCAATCCAACAGGGTCTGATCAAAAATATGCTGTTAATCAGCATAAAGTAAGGGTGTTTGCACGAAATAAGGGGATTAAATTGTATGATATTAATAATGGTATTGGTACTCATACTATGATATCGGATGGATTGGCATGGCCGGGTTCTACGGGTATTACAACCGATTCGCATGCAAATATTCTTGGTGCTATTGGTGCTTTTGGTCAAGGAATGGGCGATAAGGATATTGCAACAGCAATAGCTAACGGAAAAGTGTGGTTTAAAGTTCCAAAATCTGTTAAAATAAATTTTGAAGGGGAATTTCCTCAAGGAATCACTGCAAAAGATATTGTTTTAAATCTTTTAGAGCGTTTTGGTGCTAATACTTTGTTGGGATATTCTGTTGAGATGTATGGCGATGCAGTGGATAAATTAACTTTGGATCAAAGAATTACTATCTCTTCTATGGGAACAGAAATGGGAGCTATTATTATTCTATTTCCTCCTAATGACGATATTATGGCTTTCTGCGAAAATGCTACAGGTCGTAAATTGGATAAAATAGCTGCTGATGCTGATGCTGAATATGCTCAGGTTTTTGATATTGATGTTACAAAATATAAGGGTATGGTGTCTCGTCCCGGACAACCGCATGATGTAATTGAAATTCCTGTAGCTGATAGGGTGAAAATAGATTCTGCTTTTGTAGGTAGTTGTACTAACGGTCGTATGGAAGATATGCGTGCTGTTGCGGCAGTGCTTAAAGGTAAAAAAGTGGCTCCCGGTGTTATGTTGAAAATAGTGCCTTCTACCGATGTTATTTGGATGCAGTGTATGGAAGAGGGGATTTTAGATATCTTTAAAAAAGCCGGAGTATTAGTCTCTAATGCCGGGTGTGCCGGATGTGCTGCCGGACAGGTAGGACAAAATGGTGTTGGTGAAATAACTATTAGTACAGGAAATAGAAATTTTCCGGGAAAACAAGGAAAGGGTGATGTGTTTTTAGCTTCTCCTGCTACTGTTGCCGCTTCTGCTGTTGCTGGTTATATAACTTCCGTTGATGAAATTCCTGATAAACCTTTATTGTTTACTCCTCAACATGATGCAGAAAAGGCTATCCGAAAAGAAAGAAATAAAATAACAGAAGAGAAACCAAAAGTTGTTGAAGGTCGTGTGTGGTACATTCCTATCGATAATGTTGATACTGATATGATTTTTCATAATCGCTATTTGGCTATCACAGATTTAGATGAGATGGGACAATATACTTTCGATAACTTAGAAGGTTATGAAGATTTTGCTAAAAAAGCTGAGCCGGGCGATATTGTGATTATAAAAAAGAATTTCGGTAGTGGAAGTAGCCGTCAACAAGCTGTTGATTGTTTTAAATCATTAGGAGTTCAGGCTATTGTTGCTGAATCGTATGGGGCAATTTACGAAAGAAATGCTATAAACGCTGCTTTCCCAATTGTGAGATATAACGATATTGAAGGTCTTGGCGTTGAAAATGGTCATAAAGTCCGT
>JAYEOD010000066.1:0-5096 GCA_034722575.1 Bacteroidota bacterium
ATAATTTTAAAAGATGTCAAAGTGCACTTTTTCTCAATGCGGCTGCAAAATACGGTAGAATAATCCGGCTTTCCAAACCAATGCCGGAATTATCTTGAATGTTTTTGGTAACTGGCGTGGGGTGAGATTATTGAAGAGGGAAGTTTTTTTGAGAAATATGAATATATGCTTTCCCTATATCTTTTATGATATCACCGGCAATCATGCTCTCCATACTTTGGTTTTCGATAGCTAAATCGCCTGCTAATCCGTGAAGAAACGCTCCTACTATAGTAACATCGCGTGGATGGTAATTTTGAGCCATCAATCCTAATAATATACCTGTTAACACATCTCCGCTTCCGGCTGTTGCCATTCCGGGATTTCCGGTTGTGTTGAAATATATTTTTCCATTAGGGCAGCTGATTGCTGTATGGGCGCCTTTTAATATTACGTAAACACCATATTTTATCGAGAATTCTCTCTGTAGCGAATGTCTCTCAAAATCGTTTTTCGATTTTTTGGTGATGCGTTCAAACTCTTTCGGGTGTGGTGTAAAGATGCTTTCTTTAGGAACAAAAGAGAGCCATGTTTTGTTCTCGCCCAAAATATTAATAGCATCGGCATCAAATAAAAGAGGGGAGAGGCTATTTTGTATCAAAAGCTTTAAGGCGTTTTGTGTTTTTTTGTTTTGTCCTATTCCCGGGCCAATGCCAATAGCATTATACTCTCCGATATTATTTATTTTTGTAAAGTACTCTTCGTTTTCGTCAATGCTTATCATTGCTTCGGGAATAGTGCTTTGTAAAATTTGATACCCCGCTTTTGGAATATGAGTGGTTAAAAGCCCTGCACCGCTTCGTAAACATGCTTGTGAGGCTAATACTGCTGCACCCATTTTACCATAACTTCCCGATATTAACAAGGCGTGTCCGAATGTTCCTTTGTGAGAAAATTTGCTTCTTTGTTTTAGAATATGTCTTATGTCGTTAATATCAATAAAAATATCATCTGAAGCGATATTTTTTAAAAAATCAGGATGTAAATTAATATCCAAAATTTCCCATTGTCCTACATATCTATCGTTTTCAGCAAATAGAAATGCTAATTTAGGATTTTGAAAAGTAAGAGTATAATCTGCTCTGACAATAGATCCTTGTTTTGATTTGTTTGATGTATCACAAAATAGTCCTGATGGAACATCAATGGAAATTACCATTGCATGGCTATTGTTTATTTTTTCAATAATTTGAGAAGGGAAAGTTTCTACGGGGCGCGATAATCCGGAACCGAAAAGCGCATCAATAATAATTTCGTCAGCATCTATTTCTGAAATGTTATTATTTTTTTCTATTGTATTGATGTTGATTCGCTTAATCGTTTCGAGTTTTTTAAGGTTTATTTTATTATTATCCGATAATTTATCAGAGTATTTTGCTAAATCTACTTGTATACAGTATCCTTTTTCCGACAAAAGGCGTGCTAAAGCAAGTCCATCGCCACCATTGTTACCGGTGCCACAAATTATACGTATTTTGTTTTTAGATGAGATATGTTTTGTTATCCAGTCTAAAAGCTTTCCTGCAGCGCGTTCCATTAAGTCAATGTTGGCAATAGGCTCGTTTTCTATGGTGTATTTATCTGCTTTGCGGATGTTTTCTGTCGATAATATTTTTAACATGATATTGTGGCTTTATTTATTCTGTAAAAATAATGATTTATTATTGATTTGTATTACTTAGTTGGCAGGTCACCGGATTTATTTAGCTTTAAATTTTCAACGTTATAAACTATATTTGCAAATTATTAAATACTATTATGGCAAATCATATTGATGAGATATTGGGTAAGGAGGAGTTTTCGCATCAAGACATTGTAGCGCTTCTTAAAACCAATAAAACAGATCGTAATAAAATATATAAAAAGGCTGCCGAAATAAAAGAGATGTACGTAGGAAAACGCACCTATTTTAGAGGGCTGATAGAGCTTTCGAATGTTTGTGCAAAAAATTGTTATTACTGCGGTATAAGAAGAGGGAATAGTAATGTAGATCGTTATACTATGACTGATTTAGAAGTGTTTCGGGCTGTGAAATATGCTATAGATAATAAATTCGCATCAATAGTAATACAGTCCGGAGAGCTTACCAGTCCTAAGTTTGTGGAACATATCACCTATTTGTTGAATAGGGTGTCTGATATGTATCATCACGACTTGGGGATTACTTTGTCGATGGGTGAGCAAACTGCTCAGACATATAAAAAATGGAGTGATGCAGGTGCAAATCGTTATTTGATGCGTATTGAGGCTAGTAATAAGGAGTTGTATCAGAAGCTACATCCTAATGATAGTTTGCACGATTATGATTGGCGGTTAAACTCTTTAAAGAAATTACAGGAGTTGAATTATCAAACCGGAACTGGCGTGATGATCGGTTTGCCATTTCAAACTATGGATCATCTTGCTGAGGATTTACTTTTTATGAAAGAGTTTGATATAGATATGGTTGGAATGGGGCCATATATAGAGCATAAGGATACTCCTTTATATAAATACAGAGATATTCTTTTACCAAAAGAAGAGAGATTTAATCTTTCGATGAAAATGGTTGCTATATTGCGTATTATGATGAAGGATATTAATATTGCCGCAACTACAGCAATGCAGTCTCTAGATCCTCTTGGTCGTGAAAAAGCTATTAAGGTTGGTGCTAATGTTATTATGCCAAATCTTACACCGTTAAAATATCGCGAAGGATATCTTTTATATGAAGATAAGCCTTGTGTTGATGAGGAGGCTGATGAGTGTAAAACTTGTCTTGAAGCTAGGATACAGATTTCGGGCGACAGGATAGGCTACGGAGAACAGGGTACTTCAAAACATTATTTAAAAAGAATTTCAAAAAAGCAAAGATAGATTATGGGAAGAAAAAAGAGACAACTACCTTTATTCGAGAATGTAGAGATTATTTCTGCCGGAGCAGAAGGTAAAGCAGTAGGCAAAATTGACGATCAGGTGGTTTTTGTGCCTTTTGCAGCTCCCGGAGATATTGTAGATGTGAAGGCTGTAAGGAAGAGAAGAAAGTTTATAGAGGGAGTTATTACTAACTATCATAAAAAATCGGATTTGCGAATAGAGCCTTTTTGTGAGCATTTTGGTGTTTGTGGTGGATGTAAATGGCAGCACTTGCCTTATGAGGAGCAGCTTAAGTTTAAGCAGCAGCAGGTAATTGATAATTTACAACGTTTGGGACAAATAGATACCTCTTCTATAAAACCTATCCTTGGTTCGGAAGAGACTAAATATTACAGAAATAAGTTGGAGTTTTCGTTTTCGAACAGAAAATATATGCTTGAAAATGAACCGATCTTAGAAGCTGATTCTAAGGAAGCGTATGGTTTAGGATTTCATGTGCCAAGAATTTTTGATAAAGTACTCGATTTAAATAGTTGCTACTTAATGGCAGAACCGGCTAATGCTATTCGTTTAGAATTGAAGAAATATACTCTCGAAAAAGGATATTCGTACTATAACATAAGAACATGGGAAGGTTTTTTAAGAAATATTGTTATCCGTTCTTCTAATACCGGCGATTTGATGGTGAATCTGGTTGTACGTGAGGAAGATCCTGAGGCTATATCTGATATTTTAGATCACTTAAAAAGTGAATTCCCTGAAATAACTTCGCTCTTTTATACTATTAATGGTAAGAAAAATGATAGTCTATCAGATCTCTCGGCAACATATTATGCAGGAAAAGATCATCTTATGGCTACAATGGAGGAGTTGAAATTTAAAATAGGTCCAATGTCATTTTATCAAACAAATGACAAGCAGGCTTATAATCTTTATAAAATAGCACGCGAATTTGCCGATTTAAAAGGCGATGAGATTGTTTACGATTTATATACAGGAACAGGTACTATAGCAAATTTTATTGCAAAAAAAGCAGGGAGAGTTGTCGGTATAGAGTGGGTAGAGTCTGCTATTGAAGATGCAAAGAAGAATTCGGAGAGAAATAATGTTTCTAACACAAGTTTTTTTGCCGGTGATATGGCTAAGGTGTTTACAAAAGAGTTTGTAAGTAAAAATGGTAAGCCGGATGTTATTATTACCGATCCTCCACGCGCAGGAATGCATAAAGATGTTGTACAACAAATACTCGATTTAGAGCCGCAAAAAGTGGTTTATGTAAGTTGTAATCCTGCTACGCAAGCACGCGATGTTAGCTTAATGGCTGAGAAATATGATGTAAAACAGATACAGCCGGTTGATATGTTTCCTCATACTCATCATGTTGAAAATGTTATTTTGTTAGAGAAAAAATAGTTTTAAATATCTAAGTCGTCGTCTCATTATACTGAAAATAGTGAGGCGGTGATTATAAGCTAATTGAAAGACTCGCAATTAATTCTGCAATATTGATATTTATTCCACTAAAAGTGATGTCAGCCTGTGAATAATACTCTTCGCGCTGTTTTAATTGTTTGGTGATAAAGATTTCTAACTCTTCTTCCGATAATTTTTCTATAAGAGGACGGCGTTTTTTAGCGTTGATAAGTCTGTGCTTTAAACCGCGAGGAGAAATTTTGATATATAAAGTTTTTCCGTAAAAATTCATAAATTTCATGTTCTCGAAAAAACATGGCGTTCCTCCTCCTGTGGAGATAACATAATTAGAGATGTTTTTTGTTTTTTCCAGCTCTTTTTTTTCTAATAACCTGAAGGTCTCTTCACCATATTTATCAAAAAGTAGCGAAATAGAAGATTTATACTTTTTTTCAATAGCTTTATCAAGATCAATAAAGCGATAGCCTAATTTTTTGGCTAGTTTTTTTCCGATAGTGGTCTTCCCACTACCCATATATCCTATTATGTATATTTTATTAGAATCTTTCAAATTTATTAATGTCAAATTATTTATTGCAAATATACAAATGGTTATGGAATGAGTTGTGATTTAAGTTGCAATAAATAATTGAGATTAAGATCTCCTCCTTAGTTTTCGCTTTGGAGAACAAGGAGGTTGATTGATTGATTGATTGATTGATTGATTGATTGATTGGTTGATTGATTGATTGTTGATTGTTGATTGTTGATTGGTTGATTGGTTGGTT
>JAYEOD010000067.1:0-5085 GCA_034722575.1 Bacteroidota bacterium
GAGCTGAATAACATTTTTCTGAATGCCAATCCAACTCATTACTTACCTTTACCAATACAGCTGCAAACCTTGAAGGTTTATCAAATCCTGCCGGCTGTTAACTCATATAGTCATTCTCGTGTGTGTTAAAAATTGCTTAACATGAGCGTTTCATCTAATTAAACTAATTTTTTTTGTCCATTGAAATGGGTTGTCTTTTTCAATCAATTATCAATCAGTCTTAACCTCAGCCTTAACCTCAGCCTTAACCTCAATCTTAACCTCAATCTTAACCTCAGTCTCAGCTTCCCGGTCTCTCTAATGCTTCGCTTTGAGCTGAATAATATTTTTCTGAACACCAATCTAATGAAATGGAATTATGTTATTCATTCATAATTCGTAATTCATAATTCGCCATTCGTAATCAACAATCAATTTTGCGTTGATAATGATTGATTTCTATTTTAATATTATAATTAGCAGCAATAATTGCGGCAAGCTTTTCGGCAAAATATACAGAGCGGTGTTGTCCTCCGGTACATCCATAACTCACCATCAGGCTATCGAAATTGCGTTCTAAATATTTATCTATAGACGGTTTTACTAATCTATAAGTATTTTCAAGAAAATCTGTTACTGTTTTTTCTTTTTCAAGAAACTCAATCACAGGCTGATCTTTTCCGTTAAGCGCTTTATACCGTTCATACCTTCCCGGATTTGGTAAGCTGCGACAATCGAAAACAAATCCACCTCCGTTTCCAGATTTATCATCAGGGACACCTGCTCGCAGAAACGAAAAACTGGCTATTTTAACAGTCAATTTCCCAAAAGGTTTTTGTTTTTTCTCACTATTATTATCAATCATTATTTTATTTCTCTGTTAGAATATTTTTAAAAATCTTTCTATTCAATCAATCAACCTCCTCATCCTCCAAAGCGAAAGCGAAGGAGGAAACCTCAACCTCAATCTCAACCTCAACCTCTACCTCAACCTCCTTTATCCTCCGAAGCCAAAGCGAAGGAGGAAACCTCTACACAACCATTCTTTTCAAAATATCTATTAACGGCTGCATCTCATCATCGAACAAATTATTATCCAGCAACAGCTTTAAATTATTTATTGCTTGCGGGATACTTTTTTTAAACATCTCTTTGTTCTGTATTATTCCACGAAAGCCATATGCTCCCAGCACCTGCAAATTTCTTAATAATTTTACTACCGGCAAATAATACAGAAACTCTTCCCTGGTTACACCGCTTTTTTGAGTAAAAACATCAAGATAATAATCCAATAATTCACCTCTTAACTCTTCCGAGAGATTAGCTCGCGATTGATATAACAGCGAAACCACATCGTACTGTGGAAGTCCTTTTCGTCCTCCCTGATAATCGATATACCAAGGTTTATTGTTATAAATCATAATATTACGCGATTGAAAATCGCGATACATAAAAAAAGAGTTATTTGCTTTTAGCACCAAATCAATTAAAGCATCAAAACCTTTCTGCAACAGCCTTTCGTTATAATCGACATCTGCTACATGCAAAAAATAATACTTAAAATAATTCAGATCCCACGATATTGATTCCCTATTAAATTCTTTAACAGGATAAGCTTTTGAATAATCAATACCACAGTGTCCTTTTATTTGAAAATCGACTAAATCGCTAAGTGCCTGCTTATAATAATTTATCGCCGCATCAGATATCTCTTCCTCAGGATTTTTTGGCAGATAATGGTAAAGGCTAACCCTACCCAAATCCTGCAAAAGCCACGATTTTCTATCATCGCCAATTGCTAAGACTTTTGGTACACGGAGACCTTTTTTTGCAAAATGCTGCGAAAAGCTAAAAAAAGCTTCATTCTCAGTAATGTTATCACACTCTGCTGCTACCACAGAGCTATTATCGAAAGAAAACCTAAAGTACTTTCTGTCAGAACCTGCCATAGGAATTGGCTCTACAGAAAACTCTACAGCACCTGCCCACAGCTTAAATAATTGTAAAAGATTTTTTGAAGGTTCTACTATCATATTTTTATTACTTAAAAAACAGAGCTGAAAGTCGGTTAACTTTCAGCTCTGCTAACATTTTAACTCTTTCTATTGTTTTACTTTTCTAACAGCGTCGATTACAGTACCGTCAACCCATTTAATAACCGCAATTATCTCATCATCGAGATTTGGTTTTGCGGGTTTACCACAAATTCTTTCCGCCTCATCTTTTAGCTCTTCGATAGTTTTAATTGGCAAGTCAGAATCTTTCAACTTTTCTATTAAATCAGTTCTTAAAGGATTAATAGCAATTCCACGTTCAGTAACAATCACATCAATCAACTCACCCGGGCCACAAATTGTAGTCACCTCATCGCGGATTACCGGAATACGATCGCGAAACAGAGGAATAGGAAGGATAGTAGTTTTTGCTGCCAAGCAATTTTGCCATCCTCCAATACCGTGAAGCAAGTAACCATCGGAATGAGTAGCCACATTAGCATTAAAATTCACATCCACCTCAGTGGCACCAAGCACCACTACATCGAGCATAGAAGCAAAATTACCTTTTCCGTGGAAATTATACGATGTAAAAGGGCTTGTATTTACATGACCGGGATTTTCACGCATCGACCTCACACCATCCAAATCAAATGTTTGTCCATCGAGGATATAATCTGTCAAACCCTCTTCAAGCATTTGCACAAGATATTTGTTAGAGCCCCCCCTAACAAAACGTGCTTTAATATTTTTTCTCTTCATTATTTCGGAAAAATAAATCCCAATAGAAAGAGAAGTCCCACCGGCACCGGCCTGAAAAGAGAATCCATCGTGAATAATACCTGTCTCTTCGCAAAACTTAGCTGTATATTCAGCTATAAGTAATCTGTCAGGACTTTTAGTCACTTTTGTTGTTCCGGAAATAATTTTTTCTGAATCGCCAATTTTATCCAGCGACACAGTATAATCTACATTATTACCCTGTATCTGCCAAGGGATACAAGGGAAAGGGATCATATTATCTGTAACAACAATTACCTTATCGGCATATTCTGAATCTGCCAGAGCAAACCCCAGCAAGCCACAAGCTGCATCGCCGGTTAATCCGTTAGCATTACCAAACGGATCGGCAGTAGGAGCTGCAATAACAGCAATATCTATTTGTACTTCACCATCCTGAACAGCCTGATAGCGTCCGCCGTGCGAGCGCAAAACACCAAGTCCTTTCATTTTTCCCTGCGAAGCAAACCTACCAAGAGGTCCATTCATACTTCCTTCTATATGATGAATTGTACCATCTTCGAGGTACTTAATTAAAGGCTCGTGACAAGGGAAAGAGGCAGAAGGATACCATATTAAATCTTTTACGCCAAGCTCTTTAGCAATATCAAAAATTTGTAGTGCAACAAAATCGCCATTTCTAAGATGGTGATGAGTAGATATTGTCATACCATTGCAAAGTCCCGATTTAACAAGCGCCTCTTTTAAGTCGGCAACAGTTTTATTTCCATCGGCAGGATATTCGGCGCAAGATGAAATTTTATTGGCAAATTTTCTGCCTTCGGGTTTATATTTTCCCACACCCTTAAAAGGGATCATTTCAGTGCCATTAACAACTGTTGGAACCTCTCTTCCTAAAGCATTCTTAACTATTTTATCGTATTTATTCATTATCCACAATTTTAAAATTCAAAACTACATTTCCAACCAATTTTTATCCAACTTACCGGTCTTTATCGCCACATCGATAGTTCTTTCTGCACGTTTTACCACAGGAGGGTCTATCATTTTTGTACCTAGCGACACAACACCCAGCCCCTGTTTTTCAGCCTCTATAAATGCTTTAACTATTTTTTTCGCTTTCGCGATTTCTTTATCCTCAGGAGCGAAATTGTCTTGAATAACTTTTATCTGACGAGGATGAATACATCCCATACCATCGAATCCGAGAGCTTTTGAACGCAGTACATTATCTTTTAATGCCTCCATATCTGAGATATCGGAAAACACAGAATCGATAGGCTGTATTTTTGCAGCACGAGCAGAATTCACTACCTGACTACGAGCAAAGAAAGACTCTTTTCCTTCGTCGGTACGCAGAGTACCTAAATCGGCAGTATAATCTTCCAACCCAACAGCCACCGCAACTACATTATCGGCAGCACTAACAATTTCGTACGAGTTAATAACACCGAGAGCACTCTCTATTATCGGCATCAGCCATATAGGATAATCAATTCCTTTCTCTCTCTTTATCTCCTCAATTCGTTTGTTAACCTGATGAATCTGCTCTGCATTTTCGCATTTAGGGACTAATAACAGATTTACATGATGAGGAATAACATAATCTAAGTCTTCCAATCCCATAGGGATTTGATTTATCCTAACCATTCTTTCAGCGCCATAAAAATTCACTTGGCGAAGTGCATTTCGCACTAAAAACCGTGCTTCATATTTTTTATTATGAGCTACAGCATCTTCGAGATCCAGAATCACACCATTAGGATTGTGAATTCCGGCATTCAGCATCAATTTAGGACTGTTACCCGGAAGATAGAGTCGGGTAAAACGATATTGCTCTTTAGTAGTTTGATTAGTATTTTCCGGAATAATTTCTTGCAGATACTCTCTGTCGCTATCTATAAGTTGTTTTACGGCTGCTTCGATACGTGCTGCAATAACAAAATTTACTGCTCCGGTGTCTTTAATATATATTTTGGCGTGTTCAACACCAAAAAATTTCATCACATCACGTACAACCAATTCGATAGAAACAGTAAATAAAACGCCTGTTTTACTCTCTATGTCAATCTCTATTCCATTTTTATCAGTAATCTCAACAGAAACAAAACAGTCCGAACGAACCCTGTCTCCTTTATTACCTGCTGTTGCAATTTTTCCCACGATAGTTATTTTAGTTAATTTTTATATAGTTATAATTAGACTATAAAATTACAGGGTATATTATTTGCGTCAAAATTTTATTCAAAAA
This sequence comes from Bacteroidota bacterium, assembly GCA_034722575.1. Taxonomy (GTDB): domain Bacteria; phylum Bacteroidota; class Bacteroidia; order Bacteroidales; family JAIPAH01; genus JAIPAH01. The sequence goes on from JAYEOD010000067.1 coordinate 4,966, forward strand.
GAATTTAAAAAAAATCAATCCGATTGGTTTTTTTAAATGGGGTTTGAGTCATTGATTGATTGGTTGATTCATTGATTGGTTGATTGATTGGTTGGTTGAGTCATTGATTGATTGGTTGAT
>JAYEOD010000068.1:0-5076 GCA_034722575.1 Bacteroidota bacterium
TGCTTTGTATATAACAGAATATGTTCTGATATCAATTTCTTCTTTTTCGGCAATACGACGAGCGTTGAGAGAAGGACGAACCTGGAATCCAACAATAATAGCATTTGAAGCAGAAGCTAACATAACGTCGGATTCAATAATAGCACCTACTGATTTATGAATAATATTAACTTGAATCTCTTCGTTAGTTAATTTCAATAATGAATCGGCTAATGCTTCAACAGAACCGTCAACATCACCTTTTACAATAATATTAAGCTCTTTAAAGTCTCCAACAGCAATACGACGACCAATCTCGTCAAGAGTAATGTGTTTTTGAGTTCTAATACCTTGCTCTCTTTGCAGTTGTTTACGTTTAGAAGCAATGTCTCTTGCTTCACGTTCGTCAGACATTACATAAAATTGGTCTCCCGCTTGTGGGGCACCATCTAAACCTAACATTAACAGAGGAGCTGAAGGACCTGCTTTATCTATTATAATATTATTCTCATTATACATGGCTTTAATCTTGCCTGAATGAGAACCCGCAAGAATATAGTCTCCTTTTTTAAGAGTACCGTTTTGTACTAAAAGGTTTGTTACATATCCTCTACCTTTATCGAGAGAAGATTCTATAACAGTACCAAATGCTGCTTTTTTAGGATTCCCTTTAAGTTCAAGCATTTCAGATTCAAGGAGTATTTTTTCAAGAAGTAAATCTACATTAGTACCCTCCTTGGCCGATATCTCTTGAGACTGATATTTACCACCCCAATCTTCAACAAGAATATTGCGTTGTGATAATTGCTCTTTAATTTTCTCAGGATTAGCATTTGGCCTATCTATTTTATTAATAGCAAATATAATAGGAACGCCTGCTGCTTGAGCGTGATTGATTGCTTCAATAGATTGTGGCATAACATCATCGTCAGCAGCAATAATAATAATAGCAATATCGGTAACTTTTGCACCACGTGCACGCATCGCTGTAAAGGCTTCGTGACCCGGAGTATCAAGGAAAGTAATATTTTTTCCTTCTGAAGTAGTTACTTCATAAGCACCAATGTGCTGCGTAATACCTCCTGCCTCACCGGCTATCACATTCTTTTTTCTTATAAAGTCGAGCAAAGATGTTTTACCATGGTCAACGTGTCCCATTACTGTTACAACCGGAGCGCGAGGAACTAATTTTGATTCGTCCTCTTCAGTCTGTCCGTGAAGCTCTAATGCTTCTTGTACTTCTATACTTACAAATTCCACTTCAAAATGAAATTCTTCGGCAACCATTACAATGGTTTCAGCATCTAAGCGTTGATTAATAGCAACCATTAAACCAAGAGACATACATACAGATATTACTTTATTAACATCTGTCTCAATCATAGTAGCCAGTTCGTTAACAGTAACAAATTCTGTTACTTTAATTAACTGCTTTTCTTGTTGAGAATCAATCTCCTTTTGTTTAGTACTATGAACATCACGTTTATGTTTTCTGTATTTCGAAGATTTCGATTTTTTACTACCACCACTAAGACGTGCTAAAGTATCTTTAATTTGCTTTTGTATTTCTGCCTCAGTAGGTTCGTGTTTTACAATGCGTTTTTTAACGTCAGGTCTGGTTCTTTGTGACGACTTGAAGTTTCTACTGCGATTAGTCTTTTGACCAGCTCCTTGACCAGTGGTTTTTTGACCAGTGGTTTTTTGACCGCCTGCCTGAGTAGTTTTTGTTTTATCTTGTTCTGCAGGTTTTCTAATTCTCCTTCTCTTCTTTTTAGCTCTTAGCTTGTCGTCGTTAGAAGACGCTACAGGTTTTTTCTTATTTTTAAAGTCAGGTTTTTTATGATCTGTCTTTTTCGGTTTTTTAGGAAGTTCAATAGTACCAAGAATTTTTGGACCGTTTAACTTTTCAACTGATACCTTAATGATTTTATCCTCCTCGCCTGCTATTTTAGTAGGGGCTTTTTTAACCTCTTCTACTTTTTTCTCTTTTACAGGAGTCTTTTGTGCTTTTTTATGTTCTTTTTTCTTTGCGTCAGCTTTTTGCTTCTGTTTGTGAGTGTCTTGTTTTTCGGGATGTTTCCCCTCTTTTTTCTTTTCAGGATGTTTTTCCGAATTAGCTTTGTGATCTTTTGGCTGACTGGTTTTCTTTTGATCAGCAATACGCTTCTTTTCAGCAGCTTTCTCTTTTTTACTCTTTTTATCAGGTCTTGTTTTTTGATTCATACTATCTAAATCAATTGTTCCAAGAACATGTAAGCCTGTAGAGTCCTTTTCAGAGTCTTGCTTTTTATCAGAAGTCTCTTTCTTAGTGCTCTCAAGAGATTTCTTAGTCGCTTTTGGAGTAGATTTTTCGGTCTCCTTTTCAGGTGATTTTTCAGTTGCTTTTGGAGTAGATTTTTCGGTCTCCTTTTCAGGTGATTTTTCAGTTGCTTTTGGTGTGGAATTTTTAGCAACGTTTGTTTCAGACTTACTTTCTGATTTTTCTCCAGACTTAGTTTCTGGTTTTTCTTCAGATTTACTTTCTGGTTTTTCTCCAGACTTACTTTCAGAGACTTTTTTAGTCTTTTTTTGCTTCGATTCAACTTTTGGAGGGTCTATTTTCTCCTCCTTTTTGTGAGCCGTTTCCTGCACAGGCTTTTCAGAAGGGACAGATGAGTTCTTGATAAAAAGAATTTTTTCATCAGGAACATCCGATTCTTCTGTCTTAAGAACCTCTTCATCAGTTTCGTTTTCTTCTTTGAGAGGGGAAGGGCTTTTCCGTGAAGTAGAGAAGCCATGTTTTTTGGATTCTTCCTTTACTGATTTTTCTTTCGAGTATTCAGATATAAGGATGTTATAAATCTCAGGAGTGAGCTTTGTGTTCGGCTTGGATTCCAGCTCATATCCTTTTTTACGAAGAAATTCAACTATAGTTCCACTACCTACATTGAATTCTTTCGCTGCTTTACTTAGCCTTATTATGTTCTTTTTGTTTGTCATATTCTCCTTTGAATTATTCCCTCTACTATTATTTGTTATCTTATCCTTCTTTATAAGCTTTTTGCGAAAGTAAGAATAAAAACTTTTTAATTTATTCTGACTCATTCGCCGATTTTTTTCGACGGCGTAGTTTTATTCAAATTCCGCCTTTAAGATTCTTACTACTTCTCTAATTGTCTCTACTTCAAGATCCGTACGGTCAACAAGCTCTTTTTCAGATAATTTCAGAATACTTTTTGCTGTGTCGCAACCAATTTTTTGAAATGTTTCTATAACCCACTTGTCCATTTCGTCAGAAAATTCTGCTAATGAAACATCTTCAGCATCAATATCCTCTTCGCGATATACATCAATTTCGTAACCTGTTAATCGACCGGCTAATTTAATGTTATTACCTCCTCTACCAATAGCAAGAGATACTTGATCCGGCTTAAGGTAAACCTCTGCTTTATTATTCTCTTCGTCAAGTACGATATTAGAGATGTTTGCAGGACTTAATGAGCGTTGGATGTATAATTTTGTATTAGAAGTGTAATTAATCACATCAATACTTTCGTTTCTTAGTTCACGAACTATACCATGAATTCTGGAGCCTTTCATTCCTACACATGCTCCAACCGGGTCAATACGGTCGTCATATGATTCTACTGAAATTTTAGCTCTCTCGCCCGGAATACGGACAATATTTTTAACGGTAATTAAACCGTCATATACCTCAGGGACTTCATGTTCGAAAAGTCGTTCTAAAAATTCCGGTGCGGTACGCGATAAAATAATAACCGGATTATTATTTCTTAAATCAACACGTAAAACTACAGCACGAACGGTATCTCCTTTTCTGAAATAGTCTGATGGTATCTGGTTTTGTTTCGGTAATATCAACTCAATTTCTTCGTCGTCTCTTACAAGAATTTCACGCTTCCATATCTGATATACGTCAGCTGTAATGATATCACCAATTTTCTCTTTATATTTTTTGAAGATATTATTTTTCTCGAATTCTTGAATTTTTGAAGTAAGATTTTGACGTATCGCAAGAATTTCGCGGCGTCCAAAATCTTCTAATTTCATCTCTTCAGAAACCTCTTCGCCAATCTCGAAATCCGGTTCTATTTTAATAGCTTCAGAGTATTCTATCTCAGTATTGTCATCTTCAACCATTCCATTTTCTACAATTTCACGGTTTCTCCATATCTGAAGGTCTCCCTTATCGATATTAACGATAACATCAAAATTCTCATCTGACCCAAATCGTTTTTCTAACATATGACGAAAAACTTCTTCCAGAATAACCATCATGGTTTCTCTGTCGATGTTTTTAAATTCTTTAAACTCTGAAAAAGTTTCTATTAAGTTAATGTATCCCATTTTAACTTTATTATCTATGCAAAATTGTTAAAAAACAATGTAACCCTTAGCAATATTTATCTCCTCAAAAGAAATAAATATTTTTTCTGGTTCCGATTTTTTTTTCTTTTTCGAATCCGTGGTTACTGTTTCTATTTCAATACCTTTATTTTCATCTGCTGAAAGCAAAACACCAATTTTTTTGGTGTTATCTTTCAAGAACAGTTCGACATGTTTTCCGATATTTTTTTTGTATTGACGGAAAACTGTGTATGGTTTTGTGATGCCGGCAGAAGAAACAGTAAGCTCAAAATCTTCCTGTTCCCGATCGTAATGCGATTCCAAATAGCGGCTTATCTCCATACAATCACTTATCACAATTCCGTTATCGCCATCAAGATAAACGTTAATAATATTACTGGTTGATACAGTTATATCAACTAAAAAAAACTCTGTGCCTTCTAGTTTCTCATTTATTAGCCGTTTTAAATCTTTTTTGTCAACCATATTTTTTTAATAAAAAAGAGGACTGTAGTCCCCTCTATCTGTCGTTCAATTCGATCTACATTTGTTTATGTGTGCATCATAATGAATTATCTACACTCATAAATCGAGTGCAAATATATAACAATTCTTTTGTTTTAGTGTAATAACGACTAAGAATTATATGATTTTTAGTAAAGTAGATGCTGTTGCTCTGTTTTATATAGTCTGTTTTTGGTTTACGATGTATGTTTAAATCGTTTGCGTAGAGGGTATGGGTAGATAAAT
>JAYEOD010000069.1:0-5053 GCA_034722575.1 Bacteroidota bacterium
TGATACCAGTGCATTAAGATTTCTATTTAACACAATGTTTTCTTTGTCGATTTGTTTATTCATTCAATCATTCAATTTTTCATTCGCCATTCGTAATTAATTCAGTTTTTATTTGTCGGATGGAGCTGCACATTTATAATCATTCTCGTGTGTGTTAAAATTGCTTAACATGGGCGTTTCATCCGTTTGTTTTTTAGACAGGATTTACAGGATTAACAGGATTTTTTCATCCGTTTATAATTTGATTTTCATCTAATTAAACTATTTTTTTTGATCCATTGAAATGGGTTATCTTATTCAATCAATTAACAATTAACAATTAACAATTATTAATTCTATCTTGTTTTATTAATATCTACTTCCAAAAATAGAACTTCCAACTCTAACCATTGTACTACCTTCTTCAATAGCAATTTTGTAATCGCCCGACATACCCATTGAAACTTCTTTAAAGCTCGAATCATCCGCAAAAAAATTCTTTTTTAAATCAGTAAATATATTTTTTAATATTCTGAACTCTCTCCGCACTTGATCGGTATTGTCAGTAAAAGTTGCCATTCCCATCACTCCGATTATTCTGATATTTTCCATAGCAGAGTAAGTGTCGGATTTTAATAATTCGTTAGCCTCTTTTATATCTAAACCAAATTTTGTGGTCTCTTCGGCAATATGAAACTGTAAAAGACAATCAACAATGCGATTACTCTTTTTAGCTTCGCTGTTAATAGTTTTTAAAAGCTTAGCGCGATCTATAGAATGAAAAAGAGAGACAAAAGGAGTAAGGTATTTTACTTTGTTTGTTTGCAGATGCCCAATAAAATGCCACTGGATATCTTGTGGTAATTCAGGTTGTTTTTTAATGATTTCTTGAGCCTTATTTTCTCCGAAAAGACGCTCTCCGGCTTCATATGCCTCAATAATGGCTTCGTTAGGCTTTGTTTTTGAAACAGAAATTAAAGTAACATTTTTAGATATGTTTTTTCTTACAGATTTTATATTTTCCTTAATAGTCATATTGTATTTTTTTTGCAAAGATATAAAACAAAAGATTCAATCTTAACCTCAATCTCAACCTCAGTAGTAATTTTCTTCGCATAATTTGTTGCCATTGATGGACATTTATTATCCATCAATCCATCCATCAATCCATCCATCCCATTTATCCAATCATCTAATTAATCTAATTAAACTAATTTGCTTCGCGTCATTCATAAACATTTGTTGTCATTGTAAATCAATTAATCTCAATCTCCAATCTTAATCTCAGTCGCAATTTGCTTCGCATAATTCATAATCATTGTATCATTACATAATTGTATAATTGAACTGATAATGTGAGAAATATATCGTAACTAAAGAAATTTTTTAATTTATTGATACACAATCAATAAAATAGATTATCTTTGCGGCGCATTTAAAAATAAAAAACATTGAGTAAATTTTCAGAATTAGGATTATCAAAGGAAATATTACAAGTCTTACCAGAGTTAGGTATTAATGACCCAACAGCAATTCAGCAGCAAGCAATTCCAAAGTTGATTAACGACAAGGGAAATTTTATTGGCTTAGCGCAGACTGGAACAGGAAAGACAGCTGCATTTGGTTTACCGCTTTTAGAAAGAATAGATACAAGTAAAAAACACATACAAGGTTTAGTGCTGGCTCCTACAAGAGAATTAGGACAACAGATAGCACAACAACTTGAAGCTTTTGGGAAATATGTTCCCGGAACACGTGTTCAGGTTGTATATGGCGGTGCATCAATAATGGATCAGATCAGAGGCTTAAAGAGATCACCACAGATAGTTGTGGCAACTCCGGGGCGATTACTGGATCTATTAAAAAGAAAAGCATTATCATTAAGTCGTGTAGAGCATGTTGTTTTGGACGAAGCTGATGAAATGCTTAATATGGGTTTTAAAGAAGACCTTGACGAAATATTATCTCACGCACCGGAAGAGAAGGAGACATGGTTGTTTTCTGCTACTATGCCTAAAGAGATTCGTTCTATCACTAAGAAATTTTTGAAGGGAGCTTCTGAGGTAACGATAAATTCGCAAAATGAGGTGAATGAAGATATTGAGCATCAATATGCATTTATCCGCTCTTCGGATAAAACAGAGGCTTTAAGAAGAATTCTTGACGTAAATGAAAATATACGAGGAATTATTTTTTGCCGTACCAAGTTAATGACTCAAAGTTTATCTGATGAATTAGGTAAACAAAATTACAAAGCAGATGCTTTACATGGCGATATGTCGCAAGCTCAACGTGAGCGTGTTATGAAAAAGTTTAAAGATCACTCTTACAGCTTAATTGTAGCAACTGATGTAGCAGCCAGAGGTATTGATGTAAATGATTTAACACATATTATTCATTACTCTCTTCCTGATGATCAGGCATATTACACTCACCGAAGTGGACGTACTGCCAGAGCAGGAAAGAAAGGTGTCTCTTTAACGTTAGCATCTAAAAAAGACTTAAGTAGAATAAGATTTTTTGAGCATAAGTTAAAGATCAATTTTAATAAAATCTTAATTCCTAATGTCTCAGATATTCAAACAAAAAGAATATCTCAATGGGGTGTGGGTATTTTGGATTATAAGGCTTCTAAAAGAGTATCTGAAGATATTATTAATGAAACTGTAGAGAAATTTACTGATTTATCGAAAGAAGAGTTAATAGCAAAATTAGTGTCTAAAGAGATTGAGAAACTTAATATTGCTAGTAACAGAGATCTTAACGAACCGGATAGAGTAGGTCGAGACCGAAGAGATAGAGACGGCGATAGAAGAGACCGAAGCGACAGAAAAGATCGCGGTGACAGACGAGATAGAAGGGATCGCGGTGACAAACGAGATAGAAGAGATCGTAGTGACAGACGAGATAGAGACGATAGAGGTAGAGATCGCGGTGAAGGTAAAAAAACAGATAAATTTTTTATTAATCTTGGTGTAATGGATCAGATTAACAAAAAGGAGATACTTGAATTTATTTGTGAGCAGACCAAAATCGATAAAACCGCTATTGGAAATATTCGTGTTGAGAAAAAGTACTCTTTCTTTGATGTAGATAAGAGAGAATCTAAACGCGTTGTTCCGGGTTTTAAAGGTCTTTATATCGGAGATAGAAAATTAAGAGTAAATAAAGATTCTTTGTAGATTTTATTTTCTCTGTAGAAATAAAGAAAAAAAAGAGGCTGTTTTTAATAGAAACAAGCCTCTTTTTTTTTGTAAAATGTTGTAATACCAATTAAAAATCAAAATACCCGATAAACCCTTCATCTTCAATTGGTATAATAGATGATTATGAATAGTTTTCGGCAGCAACCCATCCGGTAGAAAAGGCTATTTGTAAATTATATCCACCGGTCATACCATCAAGATTCAGTACTTCTCCCGCGAAAAAAAGACCAGGAAGAATTTTCGATTCCATTGTTTTTTGATTTACTTCATCGGTGTTTACGCCTCCGGCAGTAACAATGGCTTCTTTAAAAGGTCTGTATCCCGACACTTCTAGTTTAAAATTCTTTAACCAAAATAGTAACGTTTTTCTCTCTTTACTATTTATCTGATTGCAAAGCTTATCAGCAGGAATTTTAGTCTGTTTAATACAAAGAGGGATTAATTTTTTAGGCAATAATTTGTTTAATATTGTTCTAAAAGTCTCTTTACCTTGTTTCTCCAGATCTCGTAACAGCCTGTTATCTAATTTTTTTTCGCTTAAAGCGGATTTTAAATCCAATATTAATGAAATAGATTTTTTTTCTTTTAAAGAAGCTACTATTTCGCGGCTAAGCGATAATATAATAGGACCTGTAACGCCAAAATCTGTAAAACTTAATTCACCAAAATCCTCTGCACTTTTTTTACCGTTAGTGTAAACAGATGCATGCACATTACGCAAATCGAGTCCCGAAAGTTCTTTGGCAATATATCCCAAAGTTTCGAGTGGCACTAAGGCAGGAAGGATAGGAGTAACGGTATGTCCAACCGATTTAGCTAATTTGTAGCCATCGCCGGTAGATCCGGTAGCAGGGTATGAAACTCCTCCTGTTGCAATTAGCACGTGTTTTGCGTAAAAGGTGACGCTTTTTGATTTCTCAGACTTGTCAACGCCTTTTATACCAGCGATTTGCTTGTTTTTTATAAGTAACTCCGACACTTGAATATCATTCTTCATGTCAACGCCTTGTTTTTTACACCAGATAACCAGTTTTTTAACTACGTTTACAGCTTTTCCATCGAGAGGAAAAACTCTTCCTCCGCGTTCTGTAACTGTCTCTACATCAATACGAGAGAAGAAATCAATTAAATCTTCTGAAAAGAAATTCGAAAAAGCAGAACGCAAAAAATTACCATTAGGTTTTATATTATTAATAAACTCATATACAGGCGCTATATTTGTAATATTACATCGTCCTTTACCTGTGATGGCTAATTTTCTCCCGTGGCGTTCCATTTTTTCCAGTAATAAAACTTTTCTTCCCATTTCAGCAGCATGTCCCGCAGCCATCATTCCGGCAGCACCGCCGCCAATCACAATTAAATCGTATTGCTTCACGTTAGTTTTTTTTTTATTTCAAGATGCGAAATTAGGAATAATAAAAACAATTACGAATTACTAATAAACGAATTACGATAAATGAACGATTTTTATGGAGATTATTCAATATTTTAGAGATTATTGTATTTAAATCTTTTATACCTAAAACATATTACTGTCTTTCATTGCGACAGCACCGCCGCCAATCACAATTAAATCGTATTGCTTAATGTTAGTTTTTTTTATTTTAAGATGCGAAAAAAAACAATTACGAATTACTAATAAACGAATTACGATAAACGAACGATTGTTACAGGGAAATCGCCTTTAAAAATCGTTATTTAATCCACTGGTTGTTAGCTTGTTAACGTTATTTTTTGTGTCTTTATCAAAGAAAGATATTATTAACTTGACAAAAAAAATGTCGAATTTTTAAAGCAATAATAATTGTAACAGCCTGTTTATGAGTAATTAAATGTGCAGCTCCATCCGACAAATAAAAACTGAA
>JAYEOD010000070.1:0-5049 GCA_034722575.1 Bacteroidota bacterium
GTTCGAAGATCACCCGGCCGAACTTATGCTTTGCAAAGAGATGGATAATATTTTTATGTAAGCCTTGATTTTTCCGTCCCTTTTTATCAAGAAAAAGGGACAATGTTTTTGAAAAAAACAAAGAAAATATTATGTTAAATAGAAAACTTAATGCACTGGTATCAGGGCAAACAAATTATAAACGGATGAAACGAGCCATACTAAAATCTTTAATACACACGACAATGATTATAATGGCGACTTCCATCCGACCGAAATATGAAATTATAAACGGATGAAATAAATTATTATGAATAAAAAAGTATTGTTGCTGTTGTTGTTTCTCCCATTTAATTTGATGGCTCAGCAAGTCTCTGTAAAGGGAGTGGTAACAGATGAAGCCGGAAATACTATCCCAGGTGTTACGGTTCTGGAAGTGGGAACAAATAATGGTGCAGTTACCGATTTCGATGGTTTTTATAATATTTCTATCGAGAAAAATAGCTCTCTTCGTTTTTCGTTTATTGGCTTTGAGACAGTAAATATCTCTGTAAAAAACAGAAGTGTTGTTAATGTCGAACTTAAAGCTTCTACAAAACAACTCGACGAAGTTGTTGTAACAGCCTTGGGAATTAGAAGGGAGAAAAAGGCTCTGGGATATTCTGTACAAAGTGTTAAGGGCGACGATTTAACTACTTCTAAAAGTGGTAATGTAATTAATCAACTGTCGGGAAAAATTGCCGGGTTAAAGATATCTTCTACAACCGGCGGCCCGGGCTCTTCCAGTCGTATTGTGTTGCGTGGTAATAATTCGCTGGGAGGCAATAATCAGGCTTTGATTGTTGTTGATGGTGTTCCACTCGAAAATAATACTGACAATACTACTTTTGAGTGGGGCGGTAAAGATTATGGCTCAGGTATTTCAGATATTAATCCCGATGATATTGAGAGTGTCTCTGTGCTTAAAGGGGCTAGTGCATCTGCATTGTACGGTTCCCGAGCCTCTAACGGAGTTGTTATGATTACTACAAAAAAAGGAACTTCCCGTAAAGGAATCGGTATTGCTATTAGCTCTTTAACCTCTTTTCAGAATGCTTATATTTTAAACGAATTTCAAAATAGTTATGGCGCCGGCAGAAATGGCAGGTTTGAAGGCCCATGGAATATCGAAAATAATATTCCTGTTTATAATGCCTCCAGTCCTGCAGCATATGGCTCGTGGGGACCAAAAATGGAGGGGCAAACAATAATAGATTGGGATGGAAAAGAGAAACAATTTCTTCCGCAGCCTGATAATTATGCTGATTATTTCCAAACCGGCGTGGTAACAAATAATACAATTGCTATTAGTGGTGGCGATAAAAAATCTACTTATCGCTTGTCGTTTATGAATCTTACTAATAAAGATATCATACCAAATACTGATCTTACCAAGAATAATATCTCTATGAGAGTGGCTTCCGAAATAAGTTCTCTTATTCATATCGATGCTTCGGCATCATATTTGAATCAAAAAGCAGAGAATCGCCTCGGACTGTCAAACTCTTTTAGCGTACCACGTAATTATGCCTATATGCCGCGACATATTAGTGCGGCTAGTTTAGAGAATAATATTGTGGATTCGGAAACAGGACGAGAACAGGTATGGTACACTAACTGGGGATGGCAATCAAATCCTTACTGGATGCGTGAATATGAGCTTAATAGCGATAGTAAAGATAGGTTTTTAGTGAAAGCGGCTATAAAATTCGATTTCTCAGATTATCTTAAATTACTGATCCGCTCCGGAGCAGATGTCAGTATGCACCGTTTTGATGAGCGACAAGCATATAATGGTATCTCATCGCAAAACGGATCCTACTCTAATCGTTGGAAACAGTCTCACGAGTTTAATTCCGATTTTCTTCTTATGTATAACAGGGAGGTTTTTAAAGATGTTAAATTGAATGCTAATTTGGGAGGAAGTGTTTTTCAGAGTGAGTATGAGCAGTCTTCAACTTCTACGCAAGGCGGACTCTCTATCCCCTCTTTTTATAATGTTACTTTTTCTAATAATCCTCAAAATATTGGATATTATTTTTACCAAAAGCGGATAAACTCTTTATATGCTACAACTGACTTGTCGTATAAAAGTCTTGTGTTTTTGAATCTTACAGCGCGTAACGACTGGTCTTCTACTCTTCCCGATAATAATAACTCTTATTTCTATCCTTCAGCAAATTTGGGGTTTGTTTTTTCTGATGCTTTTGGTATTAATAACGATTGGTTTACTTATGGAAAAATTAGAGCTACTATTGCTCAGGTGGGTAGCGATACAGATCCTTATCGTCTTACAAAAACTTATATCCAAGATGGAAATCAAGGAACTTTTAATGGTGCTCCTATGGTGCATGTTTTAAATACAATGCCTTTAAGTGAATTGAAACCCGAAATAACTACTTCTAAAGAGTTGGGTGCCGATTTACGATTCTTTACCGGACGCTTGTCGTGCGATTTTACTTATTACTTTAACAGGACGAAAAATCAAATCCTTGCGGCTAATATTTCGCAGGCTTCCGGTTCGCAGAATGCTATTATTAATTCGGGTAGTATGAAGAATAGCGGTGTTGAATTTCAAATTTCTGCCATGCCGATTAAAAAGAAAGAGCTGCAATGGAATATAGGTTTTAACTATGCTAAAAATTATTCCGAAGTGGAGGAGTTGGCAGATGGTGTAGATAATTATCTTCTTCTTGAGCAGTGGCGGTTATCTATCGAAGCGCGTCCCGGACATGCTTTTGGCGATATTGTGGGATATGGAATAAAGCGAGACGAGAATGGAAATAAAATTGTTAAGCCTAATGGCATGTATTTGCGCAACGACGAATATAGCGACGGCAATGGAAATTATGTGCGTACCGGCGAAACAAAAGTGCTTGGAAATATCACTCCCGACTGGATTGGCGGGGTGAGTAGTAGGTTGCAATACAAAAATTTCTCTCTCAATTTTCATGTCGATATACGTATTGGCGGCGAAATGTTTGCCGGTACTAATATGTATGGTTACGGATATTCGGGTAATTATGTGCAAACTCTCGAAGGACGTGAAGGGTGGTATGCTTCTGAAGAGGCTCGTATTGCTGCCGGTGTCTCTTCCACAAATTGGTCGCCAACCGGCGGATATGTTGCTGCCGGTGTGCTTGAAGATGGTACTGAAAATTCTACCTATCTGAATCCCGAAAAGTACTGGAGCCAGTTTTCCGATTGGAATAATGAAATTCACGAACCTTTTATTTACGATGCTAGTTATGTTAAGTTGCGCGAGTTGACAATTTCCTATCGCATCCCCGAAAAGGTGGCAAAGAAAATGCATTTGCAGGCTTGTAAGGTGTCGGTTGTGGGAAATAATTTATGGCTGATTTATAGCGGTGTGCCAAATATCGATCCCGAATCGGCATACAGTAATGGTAACGGACAAGGGTATGAGATATTCTCTTACCCTATACGACGTAGTTTTGGTATTAATGTGAATCTTACTTTATAATATTATGAATAAAATAATCTCTATATTTTCAATTTTTATTTTATTATTCTCTTTTACAGGATGCGAAAAGAGTCTTGATGAATTAAATGTGAATCCTAACGAACCCGACTATTCTAATCCCGATTATTTAATGACTTATGCCATAGTAAAAGGAATGGGCGAGTATAACAGCGATGTTACTTTAGAACAATGGAGCGTTATGCATTGGAATATGTTTTTGGCTTCTAAAAATGGTAAGGAAGAGGGGAAGGTGTATGAAATGCCTTCGGGAAAAGAGTCGTTTTGGAGAGAGCAATATACTAATGCGCTATCTAATACGCAGGAGGTGATTAATCTTACAGAAAATGATTTTTATCTGATAAATAAAACTTCGATAGCAAGAATATGGAAAGTGTTTTTGTTTCATCGCCTTACCGATTTATGGGGCGAAATCCCTTACTCCGAAGCTTTGAAAGGTATTAGTGATATGAATCGCTCGCCAAAGTACGATACTCAGGAGTCTATTTATACCGATATGCTTAACGAGTTAAAAGAGGCGGCTGCTTTGTTAGATGCAGATAAAGTTACTTTTGTTGCTAGTGCCGATCCTGTTTATCAGGGTGATGTGTTGAAATGGCAACGCTTTGCTAACTCTTTACGTCTCAGATTGGCAGTGCGAATAAAAAATGCTGCTCCTGAGTTATCGAATATCGTGATTGATGAATTGGAAAATCAACTTTTGATCTCTTCAAATATCGAGTCGGCTACATTTCCTTTTAATTCTCAAATAAAAAATCATCTTTACGAAGCGGAGTTTCGTGGAGAGGCTTTTATTCAAAATAATCCTAGCCGTTTTTTGGTGGAGATGCTGAAAAACACAAACGATCCTCGCATCGAGGTTATTCTTAATAAAGCTGTTCTTTCGCCATTACCTACGGTGGATGATTATACCGGATTAGATAATTTACTTCCGCCAACGGAAAATTACTGGGATAGTTTTAATGATGAAGGAACCGATATTGCTACAATTGGCGATTGGTTTCTTAGAAACGAAACTCCCGGTGTGGTTATGGGTTATGGCGAAGTATGTTTCTTAAAAGCCGAAGTTGCTCTCGCCGATGGAAATAGTGAGGCGTCACAACAGCTTTTTGAAGAGGGAATAAGGGCTGATATGGAATTCTACGGAAGTGAAAAAATAACAGAACAAGAGATTGAAGACTATATTCAAAATGCGGGAGAGGTGAATCTGGAAAAGATTATTACCCAAAAATGGCTCTCTTTTGTTTTTGAAAATGGTTACGAAGCTTTTACAGAATATCGTAGAACCGGATATCCTGTATTGTTGAATTATGATGGTGAAGAGATAGATCAACAGCCGTTTCCAAAACGATTGACATATCCTGTTTCTGAACAAAATTTGAATAGTGCTAATTATCTTGATGCAATATCCCGACAAGGTGCTGATGCGCCGGAAACAAGCTTGTGGTGGGATATATAATATTTATACCTTTTGATAGTAACGGTGTGACTAAGTTTTAAAAAGGTTATAAATTATTGTTACAAAATGT
>JAYEOD010000071.1:0-5007 GCA_034722575.1 Bacteroidota bacterium
AAGCGAACGTAGAAAAAGTGGTAAAACCTCCGAAAAGACCTATAAAAAGAAAAAGTCTGTTGTTTGCCGGAATAGTAATTCTATCGAATAAACCCCATGATAATCCGATAAGTAGTGCACCAATTAAATTAACAGCAACTGTACCCCAAGGAAAAATCCCTGTACCTATTTTATGTGCTAATCCTGATATGTAATACCTTAATAGTGTTCCTGTAGCGCCACCGGCAGCTATATACAAATATTTTATCATTATTTTTTCTTCTTCATTTTAAGTAAAATAGAGCCCAAAAATAAAAATATTATTCCACTTAATATTAAAATAAAATATTCAGAATAGAGATTAGTCTCTTTATTAATTATATCATGAATAGCCAATAGGTCGAGTATGGCAAAAATAATAATTGTAATAAGTATGTATTTTTTTTTATTGAATATCATGCTATGAAGATACGAAAAATTAATTATGTATTGTGAATTATAAATTATTGTGACGTTACGTTATTGAGATGTGATATATTTTCATTATTTTTGTGCGTAATTTTTAAAGTAAAAAAAGGTATGATAAAGATCACATTACCAGACGGGTCAGTAAAAGAGTATCAGGAGAGCGTTACAGCCCTTGATGTTGCGAAAGAAATTAGCGAAGGCTTGGCAAGAAATGTTCTTGCTGCAAAAGTAAATGATAGTGTAGTAGATGCAACGCTTCCTATTACCGAAGATGCTGATTTGACCTTGTTTACGTGGAATGATACAGAGGGAAAAGCTGCTATGTGGCACTCTTCTGCTCACTTAATGGCTGAAGCTATTGAGATTCTTTATCCTAGTGCGAAGTTTGGAATTGGTCCTGATATTGAAAGAGGATTTTATTACGATATAGATTTTGGAGAAAAAGATATTGTTGAGGCAGATTTGAAAAATATAGAGAAAAAGATGCTTGAGTTGGCAAAGCAAAAGCAGACTTTTGAGCGTAGTATGATTTCAAAACAAGATGCTCTTGATTTTTTTACCAAAAAAGATGATGAGTATAAGATGGAATTAGTCAACGATCTTGAAGATGGTGAAATCTCTTTATATAAATGTGGAGATTTTGTTGACCTCTGTCGCGGGCCTCATATTCCTCATACAGGAGGCATTAAAGCAATAAAATTAACTAGTATTGCAGGTGCGTATTGGAGAGGCGATGAAAAGAGAAAACAGCTTACTAGAATTTATGGTATAACTTTCCCTAAAAAGAAAGAGCTTACTGAGTATTTAGAACTTCTTGAGGAGGCTAAAAAAAGAGATCACAGAAAACTTGGTAAAGAGTTAGAACTTTTTACTTTTTCGCAAAAAGTGGGCGCAGGATTACCTTTGTGGTTGCCAAAAGGAGCTATATTGCGTGAGAATTTAGAGAATTTTTTGAAGAAAGTACAGAAAGAGGCAGGCTATCAGCCTGTTATTACTCCTCATATTGGTGATGTGAATTTGTATAAAACATCAGGACACTACCAAAAATATGGAGAGGACTCTTTTAGAACAATTACTACTCCGGTAGAAAATGAGGAGTATTTTTTAAAGCCAATGAACTGCCCTCACCATTGTGAGATATATAATGCAAAACCACACTCATATAAAGATCTTCCGGTTCGCTATGCTGAATTTGGTACTGTATATAGATATGAGAAGAGTGGTGAGCTTCACGGATTGACAAGGGTGAGAGGGTTTACTCAGGACGATGCACATATTTTTTGTGCTCCCGATCAGGTTAAAGATGAGTTTAAGTCGGTGATGGATATTGTAATGAAGATTTTTACTGCGTTAGATTTTAAGGATTTTACAACTCAAATCTCTTTACGCGATCCAAATACACCTGAAAAATATATTGGCTCTGATGAGAACTGGGAAAAAGCAGAGAATGCAATTATAGAAGTAGCTAAAGAGCAAAAGTTGGATTATAAAATAGAATATGGCGAAGCAGCTTTTTATGGCCCTAAAATGGACTTTATGGTTAGGGACGCTATTGGTCGTTCGTGGCAGTTGGGAACAATTCAGGTAGATTATAATTTACCTGAGCGTTTTGAGCTAGAGTATGTAGGTAGCGATAATGAAAAACATCGTCCTGTAATGATACACCGTGCTCCATTTGGTTCTTTGGAACGTTTTATTGCTGTTTTGATAGAGCATTGTGCCGGTAAGTTTCCATTGTGGTTAACTCCGGAACAGGTTATTATTTTACCAATTAGTGAGAAATATCAAAAATATTCTGAAAAAGTTTTATCTTTGCTGAAAAAGAACGATATTCGCGCCGAAATTGATGCCAGAAGTGAGAAAACTGGTCGTAAAATTAGAGATGCAGAATTGAAAAGAATTCCGTATATGCTAATTGTAGGAGAGAAAGAAGAGGCTGATGGAACTGTTTCGGTACGCCAGCAAGGAGAAGGCGACAAAGGATCAATGCAGCTCGAAGAGTTTGCTAAGTTAATTAATGATGAAGTAATAAAGATGATGGGATAATTGTCCCATTTGGTATAATTAATATAGTTTTTAATTTTTAAATAGGAGTAATCATAGGAGCACGAAGACCAAAAAAAAGATTTGTTGGAAGAGTTAAGAAGAGAAATCCCCATCGAATCAATAAGGAAATTAACGCACAGATGGTGCGTGTCGTAGGAAATGACGTAGAAGCAGATATTTATGATATTAATACTGCTCTAGAAATGGCGGAAAGTCAAGAGTTAGATCTTGTTGAAATTTCTCCAAACGCCAAACCTCCTGTTTGTAAGATTATCAACTATAATAAATATCTTTACGAGCAGAAAAAGAAAAAGAAGGAAATGAAGGCGAAAGCTGCGAAAGTAGTTTTAAAAGAGATACGTCTTGGCCCTAATACCGACGATCATGATTTTCAATTTAAATTGAAACATGCAGAGAAATTTATTTCTGATGGAGCTAAAGTTAAAGTTGATGTTTTCTTCAAAGGTCGTTCTATTATCTATAAAGATAAAGGACACATTAAATTGTTGAAATTTGCTCAAGAGCTTGAGGATGTTGCAAAAGTTGAAAGAATGCCTAAAATGGAAGGAAAACGAATGATTATGATTTTGACTCCTAAGAAAAGCAAATAACTTTTATTAATAAAAAGGATACTATAATGCCTAAGATGAAAACTAAATCCGGTGCAAAGAAACGTTTTACGTTAACTGCTTCCGGTAAGGTAAAAAGAAAACATGCGTTTAAGAGTCACATCTTAACAAAGAAATCAAAGAAACGTAAGCGTAATCTTACAAAATCTACGATTATGGATGAGCGTGACGCACGTAATGTTCGTAAATTACTTTGTAAATAATTAGTATTTGTTTACTATAATTTACTATTGTTAAATTGAATGAAGCTTCAAAGTCTCTGTAGGAGCGCTTCATCAAAAAAATAAAAAAATGCCAAAAGCAACAAATAATGTAGCTGTAAAAGCTAGAAAGAAAAAGATCCTTAAGAGAGTAAAAGGACAATTTGGTAGAAGAAAAAATGTTTGGACAGTAGCAAAAAATGCTTACGAAAAAGGACAAACATATGCTTACCGCGATAGAAAAACTAAGAAACGTTCTATGAGAGGCCTTTGGGTTGCTCGTATTAATGCCGGTGCACGTTTGCACGGAATGTCGTATTCTAAGTTTATGGGTTTAGTACACGAAAATAATATTGAGCTTAACCGTAAGGTTTTAGCTGATCTTGCAATGAATCATCCTGAGGCTTTTAAAGCAGTAGTGGATTCTGTTAGAAAATAATTTTAAATCATATATTTGATTTTTAGAAAAGACTGCCTTTTTAAGGCAGTCTTTTTTTGTTTTATCATTTATTTTAGTATTAGTGTTTTAAAAATTGTATATTTGTTTTCATAATAAAAAAAAACTAAATACTATGAAAAAAAATTTACGAAGATTATTTGTTGCAGTAGCAGCATTGTTTTTTACTACAGGAGCGTCAGCTCAAATATTTAGTGAAGATTTTACAGGTGTTGTACCTGATGAGGATATTGCTATTGAAGGATGGTCGAATGAGGCAATTGAAGGAACTCGTTTATGGATAGGAAAAGAGTATGGTGAAAATTTTTATGCTCAGTTTTCAGCATATAACTCAGGCGAAACAGTTAATGAAGCGTGGTTAGTTACTCCCGGTATTGACTTAGATGGTTCGACAAATGAAGTATTAAAGTTTATTACTAAGTCGGGATATTATAAACATGATGGTTTATCCGTTTTTGTATCTACTGATTTTACAGGTACTGTTGGTGCAGCTATGTGGACAGAGTTAGATGCTACTTTTGCTGCCGGTCCTGATAATGGATATAGCGATTGGATTGAGTCAGGTAATATTGATTTATCGTCTTATTCAGGTACTATTTTTATTGGATTTAAGTATTTAGGTGGTGATCCTGATGAAACAACTACTTTTCAAGTTGATGATGTTGTTGTTATGAGCGCTGATGCTATTGAGAATATTGAGAGTGTAAGCCTTAATGTTTATCCTAATCCTGCAACGTCTGTTTTAAACATCGATGCTAATGATGTAAATAGAGTTGTTATTTCAAGTATTACAGGTCAAAAAGTAATGGTTGTTGAAAATAGTACAAGAGTTAATATTTCAGATATTCCTGAAGGTATTTATTTTGTGACTGTTGTTGATAATAACAATAATACTTCTACTTCGAAATTTGTTAAAAAATAGGGGTGAATAAAATTTCATTTTGTTTTTAAATTAGTGGATTGATTAGTTGAAAAAGGGTGTCGAAAACGGCATCCTTTTTTTTGTTAGTGATGTTTTTTTTAAATCCTATTTCTTATCTCTTTCAATAATTCTTTTAAGTTGATCGGTTAATATTCTTTTGCCGATTATCTGTTTATTTTTGTCGAGGAGATAGATTACCGGTGTGCTATATATATCGTATGAATCGTGATAATCGGTAGTGAAACTCCATTTCCCCAATACATTAATCCATTCGGTTTTGCTTTTTATAATAGAGTTTTTCCATTC
>JAYEOD010000072.1:0-4983 GCA_034722575.1 Bacteroidota bacterium
TGAAGAAGTATTGCGTAATGAACAAATGTTCATTACTTTTGTTGTGAACAAATGCTCAAAATAATGGCGCGACCAAAACGATATAGAAGAATGGGGCATCCACCTCAAATAAAAGGCTTAAAACCTTATGGTAACAGATCTTCGCATGATAAAGTGAAATTATTGTTTGAAGAGTATGAAGCTATCAAATTAGCTGATTATGATGGCTATTCGCAGGTTGATGCTGCAAAACAAATGGATGTATCGCGACCTACTTTTACAAGAATTTACGATAGAGCTTTGAAAAAAGTTGCTGAGGCACTCGTTGAGAGTAAAGAAATTGTTCTTCAGTCGGGAAGTGTTGTTTACGAAGACGACTGGTTTAAATGTAGTTCGTGCGATTTTACTTTTAAATCTTTAAAAGTTGGTGGTAAAATAAAAAAATGTCCTGTTTGTTCTTCTGCTGATATTGAAAATATTAGTCATGATGACTTTAATGAGACAGTAGCACAAGGCTCTGACTTGTGTGTTTGTGTACATTGTGGACGAGAAGAACAACATAGCATGGGAATACCGTGTAATAAAATAAGGTGCTCGACATGTGGCAGAAATATGAAAAGAAAACTTTAATTAGTAAAAAAAAAGAATTATGAAAATTGCAATTACTTCAAAAGGAAATGAGATTACGTCTGAAATGGATCCGAGATTTGGTAGAAGTGGCTATATAGCAATATATGATACTGAAACAGGAACAACAGAATTTATTGAAGGAGAAGGTAAAAATCAACAAAGTGGCGCAGGTCCGAAAGCAGCAGAAATGATTGCTAATACCGGAGCAAAAAAAATATTTAGCGGGCATTTTGGACCTAAAGCTAAATCTGCCTTAGAGTCATTTGGTATTGAGATGATTTCATTGAAAGATGAAGGAAAAACTATTGAAGAATTAATTAGTAAATTTAAATAGAGAAGTTATGCCTAGATTTAATAGAAAAGGTCCTGAGGGCGAAGGTCCTATGACAGGAAGAAAGCAAGGAAAATGTAGTGGTAATAATATAACTGAAGAGTCACGTGGAATGGGACGCCGTAATCGCTTTCGCGATAATGATGATTTTCGTGGACAAGGTAGAGGCGCCGGAAATTCGGAAGGTGCTGGCAGAGGACTCGGTCGTGATAAAGGGAGAGGTTTAGGTCGTGGTCGCAGCTTTTCCGGAAATGAATAGCTGTATTAAGGTATCGATATTGTAAGTGGTTGAAAATGTATTGAATCACTGTGATTTTGTTTGCCTTTTGTTCAGTAGTGTTGATATATTATTGTAAAAAAAATAAAAAAAATAATGGGATTTAAAATTGCTGTAGCAAGTGGTAAAGGAGGAACAGGTAAATCTACTGTTTCTGTTAACTTGTTTCAAACAATTAGAGCAGTAACGGATAAAACAGTTCAGATTATCGACTGTGATGTAGAGGAACCTAATGATAAAATCTTCTTAAAGGATATTAAACCTGCGTATCAGGAACCTGTTGAAGTGTTGATTCCTAAAATAAATTCGGATAGATGTACTTTTTGTGGAAAATGCGTTGACGTTTGTTCTTATAATGCTATTCTTATGGTAAAAGGTATTTCACATATAAAAGTGATGGATGATTTGTGTCACTCTTGTGGTGCATGTACATATTTTTGCCCTGAAGATAAGGTTATTACAGAACATAAAAAAAGATTGGGTTCTGTTAATGCTTTTACTTTTCTTGATGAAAAAGAGCCGACTTTTTTTGAGGGACGTCTTGATGTTGGAGAAGCACTTGCTGTGCCGGTTATTAAGGAGACAAAAAATAAAAGTACCGATGATGGTATTACTATAATTGATGCGCCTCCTGGTACATCTTGTCCGGCAATGGAAGTTGTTGAAGATGCCGATTACACCATATTAGTAGGAGAACCTACTCCTTTTGGAATGAACGACCTGAAAATAATGCTGGAAACAGTACAGAAAATGAAGAGAAATGTTGGTGTGATTATTAATCGTGCTGATGTTGGTACTGATGAACTTGAAAAATATTTGATAGAACAAAATGTTGATGTTTTAGCAAAAATACCTTTTAAAAAACAGATAGCCGAAACATATTCTAATGGTGATTTGTTGGTGGATAATATTCCTGAAATAAAGGAATTGTTTATAGATGTTTGGAATAAGATTAATAAAAACTACTTAAAATAATGCAAGAAATTACAGTTATTAGTGGAAAAGGGGGCACAGGAAAGACAAGCTTTACATCGGCTTTTGCTTCTTTGGCTAAAGAGAGTGTTTTTGCAGATTGCGATGTAGATGCTGCTAATTTATACCTGATTTTACAACCTGAAAATTATAGAGAAGAAAAATTTTTGGGCGCTAGCATAGCAGTAATAAATCATGATGTATGTACCGGCTGTGGATTGTGTAAGGAAATTTGTCGTTTTGATGCTATTGATTTAATTAATGGACAATATGAAGTGTCAGAATTTTCATGCGAAGGATGTGATTTTTGTGTGAATGTTTGTCCTGTTGACGCAATTACTATGAAAAAAAGCTATGCCAGTAGATGGTTTATTGGTAATACACGCTTTGGCTCAATGGTGCATGCAAAACTTGGAGTGGCCGAAGACTTATCGGGAAAATTGGTTACTACTGTTCGTGAAGAGGCAAAAAAATTGGCGGAAATAGAAAATAAAAATATTTTATTAGTAGATGGCCCTCCCGGAATAGGTTGCCCTGTTATTGCTTCTGTTACAGGAACAAGTCAGGTGATTATTGTTACAGAACCTACTAAATCGGGTATTCACGATTTAATAAGAGTTGTTGAAATGGCTATGGGATTTGATATTATCCCAAAAGTTATTGTTAATAAGTTTGATATTAATCTTCGATTGGCTGATGAGATAGAAGAATATTGTGCATCGAATGGTATTGAGCTCCTGGGAAAAGTCCCTTTTGATAAAATAATGGTGGACGCTATGGTGAATCAACAAACAATTATTGAGTATTCTCCCAATCATCCCATCTCATTAAAAATAAAAGAAATCTGGAATAAGATAGTAGATTAGATAAAATAGAACAAATTTCTTTTTATTAAAAGCCCTATGGACACTCTCTATAAGGCTTTTTTTTTAACTTTACATAAATTAGTGTTTTATGAAGAAAAGTTTTTTAGTAGGATTCTTGTTTATAACGTTTTTTAATTATTCTTATTCTCAAAAGGTTGGATTGGTGCTAAGTGGAGGTGGAGCAAAGGGTGTTGCTCATGTTGGTGTAATAAAAGCCTTGGAGGAGAATGGTATTCCTATCGACTATGTAACGGGTACTTCTATGGGGGCAATTGTAGGTGCTATGTATGCTGCCGGTTTTTCAACAAAAGATATGCTGGAAGTTGTTGAGTCTGACGAATTTAATAATTGGGTGGATTCCGATATCCGTAAAAAACATTTTTATTTTTATAGTAAAGATGATATTGATGCCGCTAGGATAAATTTGAAATATGATCTTTCAGGAGGAGCTGGTATTGTTTTTCCTATGAGTCTCAGAACACCATATGAAATGGATTTGGCCTTGGTGGGTATGTATATGCAAGCATCTGCTGTTGCTGAGTATGATTTCGATAGCCTATTTGTCCCTTTTCGTTGTGTTGCTTCTGATGTGGATAATAGTAAACCTGTTGTGTTAGGAGATGGTAACTTAGCTCGTGCTGTCAGGGCTTCCATGTCGTTCCCTCTCTATTTTCGCCCGATTACAGTAAATGATACTTTGATGTTCGATGGAGGTATGTTTAATAATTTTCCTAAAGATGTTATGAAAGATGTTTTTAAAGCAGATGTTATTATTGGTAGTGTAGTATCCGGAAATTATACTTTCTCAAATAAAAAAGATGTTATTTCGCAGCTGAGTAATATGCTAATGCAAAATAGTGATTATTCTTTGACAGAGGAGGAGGGGGTGTTGATTAGACCAAATATACCACCCACTTTTGTTACCGATTTTAGTAGTACTAATGCTTTTGTGGATAGTGGTTATATTGCTGCAAATCGTTTGATGGATAGTCTTAAAACTATTATTAAAAGACGCATGCCTTCTGAGGTGGTGAGGAATAAAAGAAAAAGATTTGTAGAGCAGTTTAATCCTATTAATATTGGAGAGGTAAAAACTAAGAATCTTAATGATAAAGAAGCCGAATTTATTACTAATAGTTTTAAACAAAGAGTAGATGACCATTATGACTTACAAGACTATAGGGAAGAGTTTTTTAAAGTGGCTCAGGATGAGCGAATAGCATATATTTATCCCTCTCTGCATTATAATAAAAAAACAAAATTGTTTGATGTTATGTTAGAGTTTGAAAAGGATAAGGATTTGGAAGTACGTTTTGGTGGTAATATCTCTTCAAAACCTATTAATACAGGGTTTGTTATGCTTCGATATAAACATCTGGGAGTCCCTTCTTATACAGCTTATGCAAAATCGTATATGGGGCGATTTTATAACTCTGTGGAAATAGGTGCAAGAATGGATAACTCTAAGTCTCAGCCTTTTTATTTAGCTGGAGTTATCTCTTATAATCAATGGGATTATTTTAAAACTGCTACATATTTTTATCAGGATAAAGAGCCCTCTTATTTGTTTTATAATGAAAATCATGCCTCTCTAGATGTGGGCATTCCTATTGGTATGACAGGCAAGCTTACTTTTGATGTCTCTAAAGGAATAGTGCATAATAAATATTATCATACAAATTCTTTTACTCGTGTTGATACTGCTGACGAAACACGTTTCGACTATTTTACAGAATATCTTGAATATGAGAGCTATAATCTTGATGAACGCCAGTATCCTACTGAAGGGCATCATCTTAGCGTCAAGTTTCAGGTTGTTTATGGTACAGAAAATTATACTGCGGGCTCTACTTCTCCAACATTTTACGAAAGTGAATCGAAACATCGTTGGATCTCTTTAAAAATGAGATATCAACAATATTTTAAAG
>JAYEOD010000073.1:0-4969 GCA_034722575.1 Bacteroidota bacterium
TATTTTTTTAATTTTTTACTCATCGCGCAAAGCAACAACCGGTTTAATAGAAGAAGCTCTTTTTGCAGGAATAAAACCTGCTATAGCACCAGTTACAATAAGCACTATGGTAGCGCTAATTGCGATATTAATATCAGCAGAAGGGTGCGAGAAAAAATCACTCTCGATAAAAGGCGAGATAAGCTCTAATAAGCCTATGCCAAGCACAAGCCCGATGTATCCGGCTGCTGTGGTAATAAAAATAGACTCTTGTAAAATAAGAGATATTATAGTCCACGGACGAGCACCAAGAGCTTTACGAATACCTATCTCTTTTGTTCTGTCTTTAACAACAATTGCCATGATATTGCTAACACCAACAATTCCGGCGATTATAGTTCCTATTCCAATTATCCATATAAAGGCACGAATTGCTTTAAACATTTTTTGTACATCTTGATACTGCTTAAAACTATTATGTATAAAAACAGCTTTCTCATCTTTTACGTCGAAATTATGTTGTTTAGCAAGTCTCTCTCTCACTCCGGCAACCATCTGTTCACTCTTTTCTATTGTAGGTTCATTAACAGTTGCAGCAATCATATGAATGCGATTCCCACCTGAAAAAACCCTTTGCGCTGTAGTAATAGGAGCATAAACTGTTCTTTGATTGTCTCTTCTTCCGCCTTCATCAACAAAAACACCTATTACTTTAAAAGGCACACTATTCAGTTTTACGTATTTACCTATTGACTCTTCCCCCTCTTGAAACAGATGTTCTTCAACAGTTTTTCCAATCACCACTACTTTCTCGAATTTTTTAATATCAAGGGGGTTAAAAAACCTACCCTTTACAATATCAATTTTTTCTATATCACGATAATCGGGATGAACCATTTGAATATCAAAGGCTCCATTTTTATCTTTATAATTTACCATGCTAGAATTAAGACGGTAACGAGAAGATATCTGCTCTACATTTTTTTGGCTGTTTTTTACAATAGAATAATCTTGATTAGTAAAACGAATTCTACGACCTGCTTTCAATCCATTATGCGCAAGACTAGTTGTGCCGTTCCAAATCCACAAAGCATTAGTAGAAGAAGAAGCGAACCCTTTTTCAGCACCATTCTCCAGTCCTTTTCCCGACCCCAACAAAACAATAAGCATAAAGATACCCCAAGCCACACTAAACCCTGTTAAAAAGGTTCGCAGCCTATTTTTTTTCATGGTACTAAATATCTCTTGCCAACTATCCAGATTAAACATAATAGTATTTTATTGAATAATTTTAATTTTATCTTCTTTAGTCAGTCCCGAAAGTATCTCTATATTAATACCATCGCTAAGAGCTGTTTCCACATCTCTTTTTTCAAATACCTGATCAGAAATCTCCACTTCAACATAAGTACTATCTGAATCACCAAACTGAAGCAGTGCCTCATTAATTGCTAAAACATTTTCGTGTTTCTGAAGAACAATATCTGCATTAGCGCTATATCCTGCTCTAATAAAGACATTATTTTTTAAAGATACAGAAGCTTTAATCTCGAACTGTATAGCGCCATTTTCTGACACACCTTTTGGACTGATATATTCCAGCACAGCAACAAACTCTTCCTGATCTATAGCACCAATAGTTAAAATAAGATTCATACCTTCTTTAATCTTTCCTACTTCCGTTTCATCAACTTTCCCTTCAAAAACCATCTCACTCATATCTGCCACAGAAGCTATTGTGGTACCGGCATTAAAAGTATTACTCTCTATTACCGAATTACCAATTTCAATAGGCACATCTAATACCATCCCACTAATAGTGGAACGCACAAGAGTATTCGAAGCTTTTGCAGCATCTTTTCGTACACCCTCTTTTATTAGCTTAAGATTATTTTCGGCCACAGAAACATCTTCTTTCGACTGCTCATATTGTATTTCGTAAGAAAGAAACTCCGATTCGGGAATCACATCCTGCTTAAAAAGTTTTTTACGACGTTCAAACTCTAATTTATTCTTACGAAGATTAATTTTTGCTTTTTCTAAACGCGATTCAGCTTCATTAAGATTAATCATATTAGGAATTATCTTTACTTTAGCAATAAGCTGTCCTTCTGTAACCACATCACCGGCAACCACATACAACTCCTGAACAATTCCTGATACCTGAGGTTTTATTTCAATCTCTTTACGCGGAACGATAGATCCGGTAGCAACAGTTTTTTTTATAATATCAGTAGTAAAAGCTGTTTCTGTTTCAAAAACAACAGGTTTTTCCTTCGATTTATAGTAGAGATAGTACATAGTTCCGCCAACAATGGCAATAATTACTAACCACAAAAATATTTTTAATACCTTTTTCATTCGTTTATATTTTAAGTTTTTATTTGTCGAATGGAGCTCGCCATAACAATCATTCTAGTATATATTAAAACTTTTACTATGGCTCGGTTCATTCGTTTATATTTTTATTAGATGTTTGTTAATTATTTGCTACTTGTTCGCTAAGCCATTTTTTTCTTTCACCGTTATAGATATTTTTTTCAATAAGGCCATCTTTAAGATGAATAATTCTATCGGTCATAGCAGCTATATCGTGTTCGTGAGTAACAATAATAACAGTAATTCCCATCTTATTAATATCTTGAAAGAGTTTCATAACTTCGTATGAAGTCTGTGTATCCAGTGCTCCGGTAGGTTCATCGGCAAGAATAACTTTTGGTTGCGAAATCATAGAGCGTGCAATTGCCAATCGCTGTTTTTGTCCTCCCGAAAGTTCGCTAGGGAGATGCTCTGCCCATTCGCTCAAGCCCATCTTTTCGAGATATTCCATTGCAATGCGATTTCTTTTTTTTCTTTTTACTTTTTGATAGTACAACGGCAGGGCAACATTTTCCATTGCTGTTTTAAAAGAGATCAGATTAAAACTTTGAAATACAAAACCAATAAATTTATTTCTAAGATATGCTGCTTTAGTTTCATTCAAATTATCAATAAGAGTATCATTTAAAATATATTCTCCCTCATCGTGGCTATCTAATATTCCAAGAATATTTAACAAAGTAGATTTCCCTGATCCTGAAGAGCCCATGATAGAAACCAATTCTCCGGCTTTTATCTCCAAATCGATGCCTTTTAAAACATGCAATTTGTTTGCTCCCATTGTATAGCTTTTGTGGATATTTTTTAATTTTATCATCTTTTTTATTCGATTTGCAGATATAAAAGCACCTATTGTGCCAAAAACATCAATATATTAAATACCAACGTCTTATAAGTCGCTATATTTTATCACAAAAAAAGATTTCTGTACGTTAATTAAAAAAAGTGTACACTATCGGACGAGGAGATATTCCTCAAAAGTTGCTACTTTTGCTGTTGAAACAAAAGCTATGGGAAAGACAAAGAAATTTTATGTTGTATGGAGCGGTGCAAAACCCGGTATCTACGAAAGTTGGGACAAATGTAAACGCCAAATTCAAGGATTCCCCGCTGCCCGCTATAAATCTTTTCCTTCGCAAGAGATGGCAGAAGAGGCTTTCAAAAATAATCCATGGAAATATATCGGGAAAAACGTTCCTAAGCAAGCCCTTTCAGCAGCAGAGAAAAGACGCATCGGGACACCGAACAAAAACAGTATTTCGGTTGATGCAGCATGCAGCGGAAATCCCGGCCCCATGGAATATCAGGGAGTAAGGACAAACGACGGAGAAAAACTATTTCATTTAGGGCCACTTGAACAAGGCACAGTAAATATTGGAGAATTCTTAGCACTTGTTCACGGATTGGCGTTTTTGAAACAACGCAATAGTAACCTACCCATTTATTCCGATTCTATAACAGCAATGAAATGGGTGCGCGATAAAAAAACAAACACCAAGCTACAACGCACAGCAGTAAACGACGAGATATTTGTGTTAATGGAAAGAGCTGTAAAATGGTTGCAAAACAACACTTACGAAAATAAAATAGTTAAGTGGGAGACTAAAATATGGGGAGAGATTCCTGCCGATTTTGGTAGGAAATAGTTATTAAAGTTTGTTTTCGTTGGCTATGGCTATTTCGGTTTAATGGTGCCACCCTTTTCGGTCAAACAGTGCCACTTTGAAAGATGCTACGCACTACAGAATTTTTATATGCTTAGGTGTTGTGTGTAGCGCTTGTTTATCAAAAAGGCCTAATTGTTGATTTTCTTCAAATTCTTGTGTTGTTAATTTGCCTTTATAACTATTCCAATCTTCAATATTTAAGTTCGGTATTTCCAATTGTAATTCGTAAAAATCTATTTCTTTTATTATTTCAACCAAATCAATTCTCATTAACAAATCCTTTGTTATCATTCTTTTAGCATCTTTAAATGCAATTGATTGAATAAAATTCTGTGCTATTTCTTTGTTCAGAAGAACTCTTGTTATCTCCGCTTCATACAAAGTATCAAAACCAATAAAATAACAAGTATCATCAAGCATAACAGGTTTGTCATTATTAGGCTTTACAAGAGAAAATATAGTTGTTTTATACATTCCTGCAATTGCAACTTTATAAGGTTTAAATGAATAATCTCCAATCCCGAGAATTGAGAAAATAGGTTTTCCTTTATAGATACTTGATTTTCTTTTCTTAAAATATTCAATGTTACTGAAAAGATAATTATATGTTTTTGGGTATAATTCTTTTATGTATTTAGTTTCTTGACCTACTTTTCTTTGCGTAACAATCGTATATTTTCGAGATTTATCAATTATTGTTCCTTTTAAATCTGAACTCTTTAATAAACTAAAAACTAAATCTTTTTCTATTTCAACAGTTTCTTTATTATTGTTTAAATAATGTCCATTTTTACTTTCCAATTCCATTATTTTTGAAGCATCGTGTTTTACTCCTTGTCTCCAAACAAAAGGGAATTTACCATCTATGTTTTCAGTTTTTAAATATAAATCAATATTCGCAACAAATTTATTATTAACCCAACCATATTCTCTAATTAAGTTAT
>JAYEOD010000074.1:0-4968 GCA_034722575.1 Bacteroidota bacterium
ATGGTATTTACACAGCAGATCCTGAAAAAGATCCTACTGCAACAAAATACAAAGAAATCACTTTTGATGAGGCATATAAAAAAGGTCTTAAAATTATGGATCTTACAGCATTTACCATGTGTAAAGAAAATAACCTTCCTATAATTGTTTTTGATATGAACAAAGAAGGTAATCTTGAAAAAGTATTATCAGAAAAAAATATAGGTACTTTAGTACACAATTAGTGTTTGTAAACGTTTATAATTTTAACACGTTACAGAACTAAACGAATAGAGTTCCTATTAAATAATTATTTACATATAGATAAGCAAAATATTTTTTTTTAAACTTAATATTACTTTTTTTTATAAATTTGTGATAATCAATAAAGATATATCATCATGACTGAAGAATCTAAAATGTGTCTAGATGCAGCTAAAGACGGGATGCAGAATTCTATAGAACACCTAAAGCGTGAGTTACTTAAAATCCGCACAGGAAAAGCATCTCCAAAAATGCTTTCAAATGTAATGGTTGACTATTACGGATCCAATACTCCACTTGAAAGAGTAGCAAATATTGCAACTCCGGATGCACGACAAATTACTGTACAACCATGGGATAAAAGTATGCTAGTTCCTATTGTAAAAGCTATTCAAGTAGCTAATCTTGGTCTTAATCCACAAGATGACGGCGAATTGATTCGCATAATTGTTCCTGAGCTCACAGAAGAGAGAAGAATTCAGTTAGTAAAACAAACGAAAAAAGAGGGCGAAAATGCCAAGGTAAGTATCCGAAACGAAAGAAAAGATGCTAACGACATGGCTAAAGATCTTGAATCGGAAGGTATTTCAGAAGATGATGTAAAACATTTAGAAGATGAAATTCAAAAAGCAACTAACAACTTCTCTAAAGAAGTAGATGTTATTCTTGTTGAAAAGGAGAAGGAAATTATGTCTATATAATTTCTATTGTATAGATATAAAGAGCGAAAAACCGTAAAGTTTTTCGCTCTTTTATTTTGTACAAAATCACACAACTCATAAATTTTCTGTAATCTTCTGTACTACACGACTCCTAGTTAAAAATTCTTTTGCAATAATTCTAATTACGGTATAAGAAGGTATTGCCAACATCATTCCCAGCACACCGGCAACAGAACCGGCAATTAATATCACTAAAAATATCTCTAAAGGGTGAGCTTTTACACTATTAGAATAAATCCATGGTTGCAGAATAATATTATCGATTAAATTAGCTCCTGCAAAAGTTCCTAGAATAATCAACAACATCGGTATCAATTCATTATACTCACCAACCCCTAACTGAGTAACAATTCCAAGAGCAAGTCCAATTACAGTACCTATTATCGGTCCCAAATAAGGTATTACATTCATTATACCACCCAAAAAGCCAATTAAAAAAGCACTTTCCACTCCAAAAACAGACAATCCTATACTCAATAGTGTAACCATAGAACTAAGCTCTATCATTAGCCCCACAAAATAGCGCGACAGCATCTTTTGTGATGAAGAGAGAATATTTTTTGTTTCATTATGATATCTTTCAGGAACAAAAAGAAGAACTCCGTTTGAAAAAAGATGCTCCTCTTTTAAAAAGAAAAATGTAATAAATAAAATAGCAAACACCGCCATAAAAATTTGTCCGGCAATACCTAAAGCATTTTTAAAAAAATCGGAAAAAGTAGCAACACTAACAAACGATTCTAAATTTGAAATAACCAACGACTCTATCGATTCCTCGCTTTCAAGAATATTATAGTCAATCAAAAACTTTTGTAACTGAAGAACAGGCTCTTCGATATCACGAGAAATCTCATCAATATTAATACTTGAAATCACATTAGCCTGACTAGCAATAACAGGAACAAAAATCCCTACAAACCCCGAAAAAACAGCTATTATTAATAATAAAGTAACCAAAGAGCTCACTACATGCGGAATTTTTTTATTACGCAAGTGAATTTTATCAATCAATTTCACTAACGGGTGCCCTATTATTGATAGTATTGCTGCTACAAGGATATACGCTAAAATACTCGAAAGCTGCCATGCTAAAAAGAAAATAATAGAAAGCACTATTATCCCTACTACGATTCTAAAAAATCTTTCCATAAAAATTTATTTGTACTAATATCAAATATACAAAAATAAAACCTTAATAATTGTAGAATAATTAACTCACAAAAAAAATAATATTTAAAACGCCATTGTCATAGTCATGCTAAAAGAAAAATTATCCTTTACCTTAGGTAATTCATACTCTCCATAGCGATAAAAAACAGCTAGTCCATACCCCATAAAGCCTAATTTTAATAAATTATTAAGTACAATTCCCGATTCGTGATATCCTTTTTTCGGAACACTAAAATCAAGCCCACTATGATTTAGTTTATTATTCAAATCACCAATAAGGAAATTATGTTTTAACACTATTTCCGGCGCAAAATACTTATTATCAACCAGCAGCTTCCCAAAGTTATGAGAGAAATACAGTGCCAAATACCTATCAGAAAAAAATTCATTTAAACGCATTGTTGAAAAACTATTAGAAGAATAAAGCGAAAAATCGCTATAACTTGCTTTACCATTAAACAACTTACTTATTGCTAAATCGCCATTTGCTATACCTCCATCAACTCGAATTTTTGTTTCTCCAAAAAATGGAGTATAAAAAGAATAATCTATTCGCGACATAAATTTAAAATAACTCATTCCAATATCACTAAAATCATCTACTCCTTTTATAAAAGCGATATTTATAATCGGATATTTTGTTCCCAACGCCACCACAGAGCGTACATTTCTAACAAGTTTTTCCTTATACGCAAATCGAAGTTTTACTTCAACTTCATAGATTGAATAATCTGTTACCACCTCTCCCAAATAGTTATATTGGTAATTATATAACGGATTTATTTCCTGCTTCCTAACACCAACTTTGGATGTTAAACCGGCAGCTACTCTATTACTAATAAAAAAAGAATACTCTTCAATAAAATCCATATTCTGCAAAAGCAACACTC
The DNA here is from genome assembly GCA_034722575.1 of Bacteroidota bacterium. GTDB lineage: Bacteria > Bacteroidota > Bacteroidia > Bacteroidales > JAIPAH01 > JAIPAH01. The sequence goes on from JAYEOD010000074.1 coordinate 3,026, forward strand.
TATATGTCTCTTCATCGAATGCTCTCACATTATCATCAAAAATATTACTACCCGGTTCTGTAAGTTGTTTGCTATAAGCAAGACTTAAACCATGTTGACGGTGTTTATCGGCAAACAATTTTAATGCAGTAGAGTATTTAAACTCTTCATCACGAAATCCATATCCACCGGAAGCTTCTAAGACAATATAATCTGAAAATCTCCGACTTGTTCCGGCACCAAATCCCAAAAACAATCCTTCGTGCTTATTATAGTGCAACAATTTATCGAGCATTATTTCCATCTTACCAACAGGAAAGGCTCCATTTATGACACTCTCAAATCCATTTGCCATCCTATCGAAATGTTCAGCTTTTCCTAAGCTATCAATAACACGATAAGTCTCTAAATCCTTTTCTGTTAAAGGAACCTGACGGTAACTAGTCCACACCTCTTCAGGTTGATGATACGCATCCGAGTCCACATCAATAGCCATATCAGATACCTCACGTCGATTAAAATCGGGATTTATCTTAATACTATTAATATATCGCTTACCCTGCCCTAATAAAGCTGAGCCATTGGCTTCTACCCAAGGAACAGTGATTTTTGTACTAAGCTGCACAGGGAACCAATGATTTTGAATAAACTCATATTTCTGTTCAATACTAATATTAACGCCACCCTTATCGGTATTAGCCGGTTGTGCAGTAACATTTTCAAGTGCCCATCTATTCGTATTGATATATAACAAACCCTTTAATGCATCGAAATTACTATTTGGTTTTGGTAAATACTGTATTATAAATGTAGTATCAATATTATCCTTTCGGATGATAGTATCCTTTAGCAGATAAATATATTTAGATACAGCACTCCCCGCTATTGGATTAATATAATTTTTATCGGATAAACTTATTATATCGTGATAAAAAGAATTTGATTGCATTTGAGAGATCAACAATGTAAAAAAAGGATTTTTAAATCCCGAAGAACGAGCAGCAATAACTCTTTCGGAACGCTTACTCGGCTTTTTATACTTTGTTTCGGTAATACTCTCATTAATAAACAGATGTTGTTTATCCACAAACTTTTTTGCTTTAATTAACGATGAGTCAGTAGATTTTCTTTCAAGACGTTTTACAAGGCTGTCATTATCGACAGTAAAAATAAATTTATCGTGCGACAAATACGAATACGAATCTAACAAAGAAGGAGTATTAGTAGATTTACTATCAATAAGATTATTAATGATACGTAAAGCAGGATTTTTCCCCGGCAAAATAATCACTTCATCCAATTCAATACTCAGGGCTTTCATTTTAACAGTAGCTATCCCATCAGCTAATGCGAGTTTCAATTTTTCATAGCCAACACTACTAAAAATCAATGTATCAGTTGAGTTATTGAATGGAATTTTAAAACGGCCGTCGATATCTGATACAACACCATTATTATCGCCAAACACCACATTAACAAAAGGCAGAGGAGAATTTGTAGTTGCATCTACAATAGTACCATTAATTTCACTATCTTGTGAAAACAAAACCGCAGGCAACAAAAAAGCTATTAATAAAAAAGAGAGTATTCGCATCAAAAGACTATTTTAAACAAACATTAAACGAATAATATTACGCTTTGTTACAAGCATAACCAAACTAAATACTAATTAATTTATTAAAATGTAAACAAAGCCCATAAAATTTAAATTCAAATAGTAATACAAGATGAAGGTAACAGACTCTATATTAACAAAAGCAACTATTGCCTTGTTGTTTATAATGCTATTATTCTACTCGATAATAATAGCCAAGCATCTATTGATGGTTTTAGTACTATCCATACTCTTCAGTTATCTTTTACACCCTTTGGTTATACGTTTAGAGATGTTACGCTTCCCTCGTTTCCTGGCAAATTTAGTCTCTATATTATTGCTAATATCCATATTTACATCAGTGATATTT
>JAYEOD010000075.1:0-4960 GCA_034722575.1 Bacteroidota bacterium
TGGTTTCGACCAGATAAAAGAAAATATAAAGAATTTTTGCATTAGCTCTTTGGGGGAGCATTATGTTGAAAAATTACGTTTTTCGTCAGATCACAGAAAAATAGTATCCTGGATAGAGCAAACGTCAGAGCTAAAATCGATATTACTTTTTGATAATAGTTTTCCTTCACAAAATTATTACGACCTTTCCGATACATTTAAAAGAATAAAAATCCCAGCTACATTTATTGAAGAAGAAGAGCTGTTCGAGTTACAATTGTCGCTAATAACCATAGATAAAATATACAGTTTCTTTAAAGAAAGGGAGCAATACCCTGCATTAAAACAACTCTCAGAGAACTTAAAAATCGATAAATCGATATTAAAGAAAATCGAAATATTAATTGATGAAAAAGGCACTATAAGGGATTCTGCCTCATCTGTTTTATCAGAAATAAGGCATCAATTAAGAAAAAAAAAATCCTCTGTTAATATCACTTTACGCAAATCGTTAGAAGCAGTAAAAAAGGATGGATGGGCCAAAGAAGATAGCACCCCAACAATTCGTAACGGACGATCAGTAATTCCTATTCCTGCCAGCCACAAAAGAAAAGTAAATGGCTTTATCCACGACGAATCAGCAACCGGACAAACCGTTTACATCGAACCAACAGAAGTATTTCAGTTAAACAACGTAATCAGAGAGTTACAAAGCGCCGAACATCGAGAAGTAATAAAAATATTAACCGAATTCACAGATGAATTCCGCCCTAATATCGAAGATTATTCTGTTAAATATATATTTCTGGGATTATTTGATTTTATAAGAGCAAAGGCTCGTTACAGCATTCTTATTGAAGCCGAGAAACCTACAATACAAGAAGAACCATATATCTATTTGGAAGAAGCCAGACATCCGCTACTTTATCTATCGCATAAAAAGCAGAAAAAATCTGTAACCCCTCTTAACCTCAAGTTAGATATTCAGGAGCGTATATTAGTTATTACAGGTCCAAATGCCGGAGGTAAATCAGTCTGCTTAAAAACCGTTGGACTCATCCAATATATGTTGCAATGCGGATTACTAATTCCGGCAAATACAAATTCTAAGTTAGGTGTTTTTAAAGACCTATTTATAAATATTGGTGATGAGCAATCGTTAGAAAACGATCTAAGTACATATAGCTCACATCTTTTTCATCTAAAAAACTTTATAGAACGTACCCGAAAAGAGAGTCTGTTTTTAATTGATGAATTTGGAGCAGGTACCGAGCCTCATTTGGGAGGAGCTATAGCAGAGGCCGCACTGGAAGAGCTTAACAGAAAAAAATCTTTTGGAGTAATTACCACACACTATGCTAATCTGAAAAAAATAGCCGACGAAACCAGCGGAATGGTTAATGGAGCTATGCTATTCGATACAAAAAAAATGAATCCTCTTTTTATCCTTAAAATCGGGAAACCGGGAAGTTCTTTTGCTTTCGAGATAGCTGAAAAGATTGGATTATCGAAAAAGCTTCTTAAAAAAGCAGCTTTAAAAAGTGGTACTACGCAACTCGATTTCGATAAACAACTGGCACAATTAGAGTTGGATAAACGCGAAATAGAAAAAAAACAGATTGAGCTAAAAGTAGCCGACAGCTTTTTATCAGATATGATCGATAAATACGAAAATCTAAATAAAGAACTCGAGTCATCGAAAAAAAGTATTATTAAAGAAGCACGAACAGAGGCCAGAGAAATTGTATCCGGCTCTAACAAGCTGATAGAAAACACTATTCGCGATATAAAACAGGCTAAAGCAGAAAAAACAGAGACAAAAAAAATCAGAAAAAAACTCTCTAACGAAAAAGAGAGACTCGTCAATGCGGATAAAAAAGAGACGAAAAAAATCAAAAAATCTACATCCAATTCAAAAGAAAAAATATCCATTGGATCGTATGTAAAAATAAAAGGGCAAAATAATGCCGGAAAAATAATTGAAATTCAAAAAAAGAAAGCAACAGTGGCTTTCGACTCGTTTAATTTCACTACTTCTATAAACCAATTAGAGATTACCACTCCTCAAAAAGAGAACAAAGTAAATATTTCCAGCACACAAAATTATTCGAAATTCACTGATGCTTTAAACAAAAAAGCAGCCAACTTTAAACTTTCGTTAGATGTAAGAGGCAATAGAGCCGAAGAAGCCATTAACAAAACAATGCAATATATCGACGACTCCATCTTAATTGGCATTCATGAGGTAGAGATAATTCATGGAAAAGGCGACGGTATTTTACGCTCGGCAATACACGAATTACTATCAAATACAAAAGAGGTAAAAAGTTTCAGCGATCAGAATCCTGACACAGGTGGTCACGGTGTAACTATTGTTACTTTCCTATAAAATCGGATATCTCTTGTCGCTGTTTTTTCGTTAATTTCGATACTACTAATTCATAGCTATCATCAATCCATTGCTTAATAAAACAATCATTAATACTCCCATCAATAATAATTGTATTCCAATATTTTTTATTCATATGATACCCCGGCAGCACCTTATTGGGGTACTGTTCGCGTAACTCCAAAGCCATTTCCGGTTTGCATTTCAAATTCACACTAAGCCCATCTTCTATATTGGTAAGTGCAAACATTTTATTACAAACCTTAAAAACCAAAGTTTTTTCATCAAATGGAAAACTCTCTGTAACAAGGCTTTTCGCCAAACAATATGTTCTTAAATCCTCTATATTCATATATCTACATTGTTATTTACATAAATAAAAATGATAATTGTATTCTAATATTACTTAATATTGCATGATATTTTTCGACCAGATACAGTAACATAAATTAGTTACCTTTGTATCTGACGAGTTAAAATTATTTCTCACAAAAGTAATGATTATGTCTTTAAAAGAGAAAACTCACGACCTTAAATCACGCATGAATAATGCGCTAAAAGGTGGTGGAGACAAAGCTATTAAAAAGCAAAAAGGATCGGGGAAACTAACAGCAAGAGAGAGAATTCTTGCTATTTTAGATCCAAATTCATTCCATGAGTATGACATGTTTGTAGAACATGCTGCGAAAGATTTTGACATGGACAAGAAGCACCTTCCAGGCGATGGCGTTATTACAGGTACAGGTAGTATGAGTGGTCATACAGTTTGTATTTACGCACAAGATTTTACAGTTGCCGGTGGATCGTTGGGTTTTATGCATGCGAAAAAAATCACAAAAATCATGGATCACGCCATGAGATTAAAAATTCCAATTATAGGTATTAACGATTCAGGTGGAGCACGTATTCAGGAAGGTGTTAACTCACTAGCCGGATACGGAGAGATTTTCTACCGTAATACACAAGCATCAGGAGTTATTCCTCAGTTATCAGTAATACTTGGTCCATGTGCCGGTGGAGCAGTTTATTCTCCGGCGTTAACAGACTTTGTATTTGTTGTTGAAGGAATATCGAAAATGTTTATAACCGGACCTTCGGTGATTGAATCTGTATTGGGAGAAGTAATTTCAATGGAAGATTTAGGAGGAGCAAAAATACATGCCGAAACAACCGGTAATGCTCATTTCTACGCTAAACACGAAGAGGAATGCTTCGATCAGATAAAACAATTAGTTAGTTTTATTCCATGGAACAACAAGAAAAAAGCTAAAAAATTCCCGAAAAAATCGCCAAAACGAAAATACAAAGTAGAGGAGATAATCCCTACAGACCCAAAACAGCCTTACGATATTCGTAATGTGATAAAAGGTTTGGTAGATGATTCGGAATTTCTTGAAATTCAAGAACTATTTGCTCCAAATATTGTAATTGGTTTTGCTCGAATAGATGGTGAAACAGTAGGTTTTGTTGGCAATCAACCACTTGTATTAGCAGGTGTTTTAGATGTTGATTCATCTGATAAAGCAGGTCGTTTTATCAGATATTGTAACGCTTTTAATATTCCATTGGTAACACTAGTTGATTTACCGGGTTATTTACCCGGTATTGATCAGGAACACGCAGGTGTTATTCGTCATGGAGCAAAAATTCTTTACGCTTACTCAGAGGCTACAGTGCCAAAAATCACTGTTATTCTTAGAAAAGCATATGGTGGCGGGTATATAGCAATGTGTTCCAACCACTTGCGTGCCGACTTTGTATTTGCTTGGCCTACAGCAGAAATTGCTGTTATGGGACCGGAAGGAGCTGCAAACATCATCTTCCGTAAGGAGATTGCTGAAACAGAAGACTCTGAAAAAATGCGTCAAGCAAAAGTTGAAGAGTATAAGCAGAAATTTGCTAATCCATATGTAGCTGCTGCATTTGGTTATGTAGATGCTGTTATAGATCCTTCTGAAACACGCAGTCTAATAAGTCATGCATTAGAAATTTCAAAAGACAAGTCGGAAGTAACTCCTGAAAAGAAACATGGAATTCCACCATTTTAAACAAAATCAATTATTATGAGCGACGATACTAATAAGATGGAGTTTGAAGATTTTGTTGTAGAAAGCATGAAATACAAAACTCTATTAACAAAGAAACACAAAAACAGGGAAAAATACACCCCTAATAATCCTAAAAAAATCATCTCTGTTTTACCGGGTACTATTATCGAAATCATGGTAAAACCGGGTGATTTGGTGACTTCAGGAGATCCTTTATTGATTTCCGAATCAATGAAAATGAATAATATAGTTGCCACACCAATAGATGGCACTATTAAAAAAGTTCATATAAAAATTGGTGATAGGATACCGAAAAACACTCTATTAATAGAACTCGAGTAAAATACCAAAAACATATAAAAATGAACAATAAAAATTGTTTCAACACGTATTTGGTATAATAACAAATAAAAATGACGTATAAATTTTATTATTTATACGTCATTTTTATTTTTTTAAATAATACCAAAAACTAGGAGGTAAAAAACATTTTATTTGTTGTTGCGATAAACTCAAGAATCTCTTTCCTACCTAATTTAGTATT
>JAYEOD010000076.1:0-4916 GCA_034722575.1 Bacteroidota bacterium
ATAAATTAACAAAATTGAACTGTGATGTTGAAGTTTTTGAAGAAAGATAGTTTTACAATTGGTGCTGTTATAGGATTATTCTTGCCTGCCTTGTTTTTCTTATTGCTGAGCGGATTGAATAATGCTTTTTCGAAAAATTTATTTGAAAAAGAGTCGTATATATTGCTTTTGGCTATAGCTATAAATCTTCTTCCTTTACGGATATTTTTGGTGAATCTTAAAGCTGATAAATCAGGGAGAGGTATTTTGGCGGTTACTTTTTTATATGTGGTGATTTATTTCGCAACATTTTAACTGTTTTTGATAAAACGAACTTATGCAACTAAGGTTGAGGTTCTCTCCTTCGCTTTCGCTTCGGAGAACAAGGAGGTTGAGATGGGCGATTGATTGATTGTGGCACCTTCGGTGCGATTGGTTGAATGGGTAAGATATAACTTCCATCCGACTTATAAAAAATAAATTATAAACGGATAAAAACATGTTAATCATGTAAATCCTGTCTAAAAAAAACTGATGAAGTATTATATTATTTCGGGTGAAGCGTCTGGAGATTTGCACGGTTCTAATTTAGTTAAAGAGATAAAAAAATTAGACGCTGAAGCTGATTTTCGTGGATGGGGAGGAGAGTTGTTGTCTGACCAAGGTGTTGACGTGGTAAAGCATTACCGCGATCTTGCTTTTATGGGGTTTTATGAGGTTTTGGTTAATATCAAAACTATTTTAAAGAATTTTAAGTTCTGTAAGAGCGATATTATGGAATATAATCCCGATGCTGTGATACTTGTGGATTACCCCGGGTTTAATTTGCGTATGGCCGAATTTGCTCACAAAAAAGGATTTAAAGTGTTTTATTATATCGCGCCTCAGGCTTGGGCATGGAAAAAATCGCGCGTTCATAAAATAAAAAAGTGTGTCGATAAGTTGTTTACTCTTCTTCCATTTGAAGAGTCTTTTTTTAGAAAATACGGCATTGATGCAAAATATGTAGGTCATCCTATTCTCGACCATCTTAAAATATCATATTCCGATAAGGAAAAAGAAAAGTTTTTTACAGATAATAATCTTGAGCAGCATCCTGTTATTGCTTTGCTTCCCGGAAGTAGAAAACAGGAGATAAATACAATGCTGCCTATTATGTTGCAGATGCTGCCGATGTATAAAGATTATCAGTTTGTTATTGGCGGTGCTCCTGCACAAGAATTGGAGATATATCAAAAACACATAAAACAAGCCAATGTAAAAGTGTTGTTTAATCAAGGACAACAACTGATGAAATATGCTGATGCTGCTTTAATAACTTCCGGCACAGCCACTCTCGAAGCTGCTTTGCTCAGGCTTCCTCAGGTTATTTGTTACAAGGGAAATAAAATTTCTATCGCAATAGCTAAAAAAATAGTAAATATTAAATACATAGGACTGGCAAATTTAATTATGGATCGTCCTGTTATTAAAGAGTTGATTCAAGATGATATGACTTTAGAGAACATGCATCGAGAGTTAGATTTATTGCTTTATGATAAACAGAGAAGAGAAAAACTCTTTAAAGATTATAAGGAGCTAAAATATTTGCTCGGCGGAAAAGGGGCTTCTGTTGTAACAGCCGAAGGAATTGTGGGGTTTTTAAAGAGTTGATTATATACTGATTTTTGATCTGTAACTATTTTGTGTGCTTATGCAAAATATTATTATCTTTGAGATAATGATTGACTGGCATAAATACCCCCTTGTCAGAATTGTTCTGGCATTTTCTATTGGAATAATATCTTATTTGTTATTTCCTGCATTTACTGTTATAAAATATCAGATCGTATTATCGGTTATTGTTGTTTTATTATTTATCGCTTTTCTTTTTAATAGAAAAATAACATTTGTAAATAGAAACTATTTCGGTGTATTAGTAGTTATTGCATTTGTTTTAATGGGATATCTATGGTCTCTCTTTTACGATCAGAAACAGCTTGTTGAGGAGTGTTTTGGTGATATTGCACATAGTAAAAAAGAGCTGGTTTTTACCGGAGTAGTGATTTCAGATCCTGTAGAAAAAGAGAACTCTTTTCAGGCAATAGTGAGGGTAGAGTCTGTTTATAATGAATTTGATTCGGCTACTGTTTTTAACAGTAAGGTTGTATTTTATTTTTTTAAGGATTCGGCAGCGCAGTTGCTAAATTATGGCGATAAGATTATTGCAAAGGCGTATTTGAATGCTCTTGAAGAACCGAAAAATCCGGGGATGTTTAATTATAAACGCTATTTGCGGTATAAAAACATTTTTGTGCAAGGTTATATTGCCGGTGGAAAATTTAAAATATTAGAACATAAAAAAGCTTCAATAGTAAAACAAATTTCCATCTCTCTTCGCGATAAGCTGCTGAATATTTTTAAAGAAAATGGTATTAAGGGTAGAGAGTATGCATTGGCTACGGCGTTAGTAATTGGCTACGACGAAAATATTGATGGCGAATTGCGCGATGCATATTCCGAAGCCGGAGTGATGCATGTGCTGTGCGTTTCGGGGTTGCATGTGGGTATTATATTTCTTTTTATTCGCTTTTTATTAAATATAATTCCTCCCAAAATTCCCGGACAGCGATATGTTAAGGTGGTTATTATTCTTGTTGTGTTGTGGTTTTATGCTTTTATAACCGGCTTGGCACCGGCGGTTTTTAGGGCTGTACTAATGTTTTCGTTTGTTGCATTGGGAGGTTTGTTGCAGCGAAAAACCAGAATTTATAATACTTTGGCAGCAAGTGCTTTTGTGTTGCTCTTAATTAATCCTTTTATCCTTATTCATGTCGGATTTCAAATGTCGTATTTGGCGGTGGTTGGAATTGTGTTTCTACAGCCTAAAATTTATAATCTGTTGTATCTCAAAAATTGGTTGTTAGATAAAATGTGGTCGTTGACATCCGTCTCTTTAGCGGCGCAATTATTATTAGCTCCATTATTAATATTTTATTTTCATAAGATATCGATACTGTTTTTTATATCAAATATAATAGCTATTCCTTTGGCTACGCTGATATTGTATTTGGGATTTGTTGTTATTATGGTTTCGTGGATACCCGGAGTAAATCAGATTATTGCATTTTTATTTATTCAGATTATAAAAATATTGAATTTTTCGGTGTTTTTTATTAGTGCTATTCCGGGTTCTAACCTTAGCGGGATGTGGATATCATTAGTTCAAATGTTGCTGATTTATGGGGTTTTGGCGGGCGTGGTATTTCGTTTTGTAACACAAAAAACAAATTGCATGCTTGTTGCTTTATCGTGTTTAATACTGTTTGCCGTGGATGCAGGATATCAAAAATATATTAATAAAAAGTCGAAGAGTATTATTGTTTATCATCTTAATAAGGGATGTGCTGCCGATTTTTGTTTTAAAAACCAAACAGTATCTCTGTATGATTCTGTAGTTAGGGGTGATGATAAAATAGAGCAATATAATATTGAAGGATATTTAAAGACTCGTGATATTGAACAGAGTTTTGCTGTAAATAGTGATGCTATAGCAGATGAGAATAGTGAAATGAATTTCTATAAAGCGGGCAATATTATTCAGTTTTGTGATAATATTATATTTATTGTCAACAAAAATAAAATCATCCCACCAAAGTGTAGTGTCGATTTTTTAATTGTTGATGAGAGTAGTGTTAATCCCGAGCTTTTTTTAGGAAATTTGAAAATCGATAAGCAAGTGATTATAACTAATAATTTGAAGTGGTATAAACAGGAAAAATGGGAAAAGTGTTGTCAAAAAATGAATATTCCTTGTTACTCTATAACAGAACAGGGAGCATTTTTATTCGAGTTTTAACAGCACTTTTTTATTCATTAAAAATTGTTTTGTAGGGTGTTTTAACTTAAAAAGTATAAAAATATTATCGGAATAATAATTCCTGCTGCTGTAAGCCATGCTCCTCGACCGGTAATGCTTTTTTTCCCTCTGGCTATAAATAAACCTCCTATGGCAATTATTATCAGTGCCCCGGCAAATATGTCGGAAAAATAGGTCCACCAAATATTTGGGTTGTAATGTAAGTAGTTGGCATCATTAAAAAAGAAACGTTTTTTAAGTAGTTCTAAATTGGCTTGCTTTGTGGATGTGTTAATTACTAAAGAGCCCCCTTTTAAAAATATTTTTAAATATTCGGATTTTGGGAAGTAGTGATTTTTATATTTAGCATCTATATCATTCTCTTCGAGCAAATTGATAACAAATTCTTTAGTGATATTCTCCTTTTCCGGAAGATTTGTGATGGTAAAGTCTTTATTCTCTACTACGTAACTCGGATTCCAATCTTGCATATGGTTTAGTGCTATTCCTGATAAAGAATAAATTATAGTTATTCCAAAAAAGAAGTATCCTAAATCTCTGTGAATAGCACGATTCCATTTTCTTATCTTTTTACTCATAATGGCTTGTTATGCAAAAGGTCAAGAGTAAATCTTGACCTTTTTTATATTTTTATTTTCTTAATCTTCGTATTATTTATTTTCTGTGTATTTATTACACTCGATAGAGAAGAGTGAAAAATATCCTTTTTTACTCTCTTTTATCTGCTGACGAAAGTTGGATATTTGTTTTAGTTCGCGGCTGTTACCGTGGCCGTCTTGTTTATCATGATCTAATCCGCCGGTGTGGATTTTATGCTCTCCTTCAAGCTCTTCTCCTCTATTAGATTTTACTTCTGTTTCCCAGTTAGTAAGAAAAGCTTCGTCAATTTTCTTCTCTTTAATAATACCTGTTATAGTTACATCGCTACCCTCTAATTCGGCTTTAAAGCTCGATACGTTTTTGTCGGCAGTAATTCTAATTCTTTTTTCAGGATTATCACCAATAATAAACATACGTTTTCCGCCATGTTCGCAAATATGAACTACCGTTCCGGTAATTTTAATTTGTTGCTCGATTA